>JAITUX010000200.1 GCA_031286085.1 Candidatus Adiutrix sp.
GTTCTGCAGGTCATGCTGGTCATCTTTTCCCTGGCCGGGGCCCTGGTCAAGGTGGCCGCCGAGGCCTGGTCCAGAACGGGCTTCTGGTCGCCCGGGGTGCTGGGGGCACTGGCCGGGGCAGTGGCCCTCCTGGCCCTCTACGCCGTGGGCTGGCAGAAGATTCTCCAGCGCCTGCCCCTTACCGTGGCCTATTTCAACCGGGGCCTGGCCATCTTCTGGGGCCTGGTCTGGTCGGCCCTGCTCTTCGACGAAACCCTGACCTTCTTCAACGTCCTGGGCACGGCGGTCATCTTCGCCGGCCTGGCCCTGGTGAACCGGCCATGACCGCGGCGGCCACCGGCCTGATTCTCTTGAGTTCCTTCCTGGCGGCCCTTTCCCAGACCTGGCTCAAGGAAAGCGCCCTCGCCGACCATAAAAACTGGCTGGCGGAATTCTTAAACGTCCGGGTGGCCGCGGCCTACGCCATATTGACCTTGACCGTGCTCTTAAACGCCTGGGCCCTGCGCTGGCTGACCTTCAAATGGTCGGTGGTGCTGGGCTGCACGGCCTATGTTTTCGTTCTGTTCTTGAGCCGCCGCCGATTCGGGGAGACCCTGGGGCCAGCCAAGCGCTGGGGGGTGGGGCTGATTCTGGCCGGGCTCTGCCTCTTCCCGCTGTAAAACGGCGGCCATGCCGACCCATGAAGGGGAAAGACTACCTGGCCGAGACCCCGGCCGGATCCCTGAGCTGGGGGCCGCTTACGCCCGGCATCCTTTTGCGGCGCCATAAGCGCTTTCTGGCCGAGGTGGAACTGGCCGACGGCCGCCTCATAACGGCCCATACCGCCAACACCGGGCGCATGACCGGCTGCGCCGAGCCAGGCCGCCCGGTCTGGCTCTCCCACCACCCCTCCGCCTCCCGCCGCCTGCCCTACACCTGGGAAATGATCCTTATGCCCACCGCCCTGGTGGGCATAAACCCCCAGCCCCCCAACCGCCTGGCGGCCCTGGCGGCCCGGGCCGGGCTCCTGGCCGAAATGGACGGCCCGGCCCGGGTGGAGACCGAGGTCAAATGCGGGGCCAGCCGGCTGGACCTGCGCCTGACCGACCGCTTGGGGCGCACCGTGCTGGTGGAAGCGAAAAATTCCACCCTGGCCGAAGACGGCACGGCCTATTTCCCGGACGCGGTCACGGCCCGGGGCGCCCGCCACCTGGACGAACTGGCCGCCCGGGCCAGGGCCGGGGAAAGGACGGCCCTCTTGGTCATAGTCCAGCGCGGCGACGCCGAACGCTTCAGCCCGGCCGACCACATCGACCCTGAATGGGGCCGCCGCCTGCGCGCCGCCCTGGACCAGGGGATGGAAGCCTGGATTTACCGGGCCGAACTGACCCTTGAGACCATCGGCCTGGGTTCCCGGCTGCCTTTAATGCTTTAATAGGCCAGGCCCTGGAAAAAAATATGGTCAGGGGCCATTACCTATAATATAATGAAGTTCAAGGAGATGTTCATGCCCCTCGACCCAGCTTTGGAACTGGTTCGCCAAGCCCAGGCCGACGGCCTGAAAGCCCTGGAGCGGACGCCGGTTGAAGCTCTGCTTCAGGCCGCCCGCTTCCTGACCCGGGCCCTTATCCAGGGCCAGGTCGTCTTCCTCTGCGGCAACGGCGGCAGCGCCACCCAGGCCCAGCACCTGGCCGGTGAACTGGTGGGCCGTTTCCTCCTGGAAAGGCCGGGCCTGCCGGCCATGGCCCTGAACGCCGACACCGCCATCCTGACCGCGGTGGGCAACGACTACGGCTTTGACCGCGTCTTCGCCCGCCAGGTCCAGGCCCTGATGCGGCCGGGGGACATCTTATGGGCCCTCTCCACCAGCGGCCGCTCGCCCAACATCCTGGCCGCCCTTAAGGCGGCCCGGGAGGCCGGCGGCCGGACCCTTCTGATGTGCGGCCCCAACGTGCCGGAGAACCTGGAAGTTGACGCGGTCCTCTCCGCCCCGGTGGCCGGAACGCCCCGGATCCAGGAAATGCACCTGTTTTTCGGCCACACCCTGTGCCACCTGGCTGAGCGCTGGATTTTCGACGCTCCCGGGGAACTGGACTGACCGGCATGCGCTCCTGGCCCGAACTGGATTTTGAGGCGGTGAGCACCACGGACCTTTACGAGCGGCCCTCCAAGGTCCGGGCGGCCGATTTCGCCCGCCCCTTAAGGCCCGGGCTGACCCTGGCCGAATTCACCGCCGCCCTGCCCCGCCTTCTGGCCGCCGCCGATCTGCGGGAGGCGGCGTCCCGCCTGGCGGCCGCCCGGCGGGCGGGCCGGCCCATCATATTGGGCCTGGGCGGCCATGTGGTCAAGGTGGGCCTGGGGCCGGTCATCATCGACCTTATGGAACGGGGCTTCATCAGCGGCTTGGCCGCCAACCGCGCGGTCATGGTCCACGACGCCGAGGCGGCCCTGGCCGGGGCCACCAGCGAAGATGTGACCGCCACCCTGGGTGAGGGCCGCTTCGGGGTTACGGCCCAGACCGGGGAACTCATCAACCGGGCCGCCCGGGCCGCCGCCCAAGCCGGCCAGGGCCTGGGCCGGGCCCTGGGCCGGGCCCTCCTGGACTCCGCCCCGCCCCACCTGGACCTGAGCCTCCTGGCCGCCGCCGCCCGCCTGGATATTCCCGCGACCATCCACGCGGCCATCGGCACCGACGTTTACAACATTCACCCCGAAGCCGACGGCGCGGCGCTGGGCGCGGCCAGTTTCAACGACTTCCGGCTTTTCTGCCGCCTGGCGGCCGACCTGGAGGGCGGGGTCTTCCTGAACCTCGGCTCGGCCGTCATCCTCCCGGAAGTCTTTCTGAAAGCCCTGACCCTGGTCCGCAACCTGGGGTACCGGGTGAGCGACCTGACCACCATCAACATGGATTTCATCCGCCACTACCGCCCTTCGGTCAACGTGGTGGAACGGCCCACCCGGGAGGGAGGGCGGGGCTTTTATTTCCTGGGCCACCACGAGATCATGTTTCCCCT
>JAITUX010000222.1 GCA_031286085.1 Candidatus Adiutrix sp.
ACGAGGTCAGAGATTTCCTGGCCACCTTGCCGGCCTTGGGTTTTATAAAGGCCCACTCCAAGGCGCAGGTGGGGGTGGTGGTGACCCCGCAAATGGCCGAACTGGCTTTCCGCCACCGCGGGATAGACGAGGTCTTCACCCTAGACCCGGCCCGGGGGAACCGCCACCTGCGGCAGGTGGCCCGGGCCATAGCCCAGAAGGATTACCGGACCGCCATCATCTTCGACGGCCGGCTGCGCTCCCTTCTGACCGCCGCCGTGGCCGGCATAAGGAACCGCCTGGGCGCGCGGGGCCTTAAGCCCTTAAGCCCCCTGCCCTTTCTCTACAGCCATGAAGTGAACATCATGGACGCCCTCTGGTTCCTGGAATCCCAGGCCTACCGGGCTCAAAAAATAGCCGCCGCCCTCCTGGATATTTCGCCGGGGGTGCCGCTCAGGCCGCCGCCGCCGGCGGCCGACCCGGCCAGCGCCGCCCGCGCGGACAAGCTGCTCGGGGAACTGTCTTCCGCCGGCCCGCGCATCGGTCTCTCCCTCCAAGGCGGGCAGCCGGAAAAATCCTGGCCCCTGCCCCACTTCGCGGCCCTCTGCCGGAAGCTCTGGCGGGCCTTCAAGGCCGCGCTCTTCGTGGTCGGAACCGAGTCCGACAGCTCCCTGGCCCACAGCCTGGCCGGGGCGGCCGAGGTTCCGGTGGCCAATTTCTGCGGCCGGACCAACCTGACGGACGTCATCGCCCTGGCCGCGGCCAGCAACCTGTTCATAACCGAGGTCACCGGCGTTTCCCACCTGGCCGCCCTGACCGAGACGCCGGTCATCAGCCTCTTCACCTGGAGCAACCCGGTCCTCTGGTCCCCCCAGACGCCCCACACCCGGGTGCTGGCCTATGAATGGGCCTTGAAACGCTTCGGCCTCAAACCCTCGGACGGCCCCTGGCTGCGCCCCTGGCTGACCGCGCCGATCATCACCCCGGACCTGGTTTTCCAGGAAGCCCGGGTCATGCTGGAAGCCGGGGCCTGAGGCGCCGGCCAGGCCGCGCCCCCGGAAAACCAAAACCGCCGTGAAATTCATAGATCAGGCCACCATTCAGGTCGGTTCAGGGGCGGGGGGAGCGGGCTGCGTAAGTTTCCGGCGGGAAAAATATGTCCCCCGGGGCGGACCCGACGGCGGCGACGGCGGGCGGGGGGGCGACGTGATCCTGGAAGCCGCCGGCCAGAAAGAGACGCTTTTGCGCTTCCATCTCAACCAGCACTTCCGGGCCGGCTCCGGCCGGCCCGGCCAGGGCCGCCGCCGCTCCGGCGCGGCCGGCGCCGACGCGCGCCTGGCCGTGCCGCCGGGCACGGTGGTCTTTGACGCCGAAACCGGGGAGGAACTGGCCGACCTGGACGAGCCGGGCGCGGTCCTGGTGGCGGCCCGGGGCGGACGGGGCGGCCTGGGCAACGCGAATTTCGCCTCCGGCGGCCACCGGGCCCCCCGTCATGCCCAGCCCGGCGAAGCCGGAACGGAACGGCGGCTCAGGCTGGAATTGCGCCTCCTGGCCGACGCCGGCCTGGTGGGCTATCCCAACGTGGGCAAATCCACCCTCATCTCCAGGGTCAGCGCGGCCCGGCCCAAAATAGCCGACTATCCCTTCACCACCCTGGTTCCCAACCTGGGCGTGGTGGCCGCGGGCCAGGACGCCTCGGGCGGGCCGCGCTCTTTTGTCCTGGCCGATCTGCCCGGCCTCATCGACGGCGCCTCGGAAGGGGCCGGCCTGGGCCACCGTTTCCTCAGGCACCTGTCGCGTTGCGCGGTGCTGGTCCATGTGCTGGACCCCCTGCGCCTGGACCCGAACGACCCCCCGCGGGACCTGGACCGCCTTAAAAAAGAACTTAAGGCTTTCGAACCGGGCCTTATCCGAAAAAGCCAGGTGGTGGCCCTGGGCAAGATGGATTTGGCCGAAGGCCCCCGGGCCCTGGCCGCCCTTAAGGAAGCCCGGCCCCGGCTCAAGGTTTATCCTTTTTCCTCGGCCACCGGGGCGGGGCTCAAGGACCTGATCTGGGCCATCTGGCGGCGGGTGGAAAAGAACCGCCGCCCAGACCATGGAGGCTGCGATGAGCGGGATTGAACGCGCTCTCCTGAGCGTTTACGATAAAAGGGGCCTGGTGGAACTGGCCCGGGCCCTGGCCGAGGCGGGGGTTGAAATACTCTCCACGGGCGGGACGGCCCAAGCCCTGGCCGAAGCCGGGCTTAAGGTGGTGGAGGTGGCCGATTACACCGGGTCGCCCCAGATTTTGGACGGCCGGGTCAAGACCCTGCACCCCAAGATCCACGCCGGCCTCCTGTTCCGCCGCGATTCAGCCGAGCACGGCCGGCAGATGCGGGAACTCGGCTTCGGGCCCATCGACCTCCTGGCGGTCAATCTCTACCCCTTCGAGGCGGTCACGGCCCGGCCGGGGACGACCCTGGCCGAGGCCGTGGAAAACATAGATATCGGAGGCCCCTGCCTCATCCGGGCCGCGGCCAAGAATTTCGCCTCGGTCACGGTCGTCTGCGACCCCGCCGACTATGCCCGGGTGGCCTCGGAAGTGCGGGCTAACGGCCAGACCGCCCCGGCCACCCGCCGGGAACTGGCCCGGAAGGCCTTCGCCCGCACAAAGGCCTACGACCAGGCCATCAGCGCCTACCTGGCGGTCTCCTGAAAATGGACCAGGTCACCTACCGCAGCCCGACCTATTATGAACTGGGCCCGCCCCCGGAGCTGGATTGGCGCATCTTCCGGGGACCGGACTACCAGGACTATCGGCGCGAGTGGGACGAGAGAGCCCTCCGGGGCGAGGCCGGCGGCTTCCCTCTTCACCTGGACGTGGACCCGACCAACCGCTGCAACCTCGCCTGCCCGGTCTGCCCCCGCACCCATTACCTGAAGACGGGGCGCTCGGCCTGGAACCCGGCGGGCGTCTGGGGAGATATGGATTTCACCCTGTTTGAACGGCTGATCGAGGAAGGCGCGGCCGAAGGGCTCCGGTCGGTCAAGCTCAACTTCCTGGGCGAGCCCCTCCTGGCCCCCCGCCTCACGGACATGATCCGCCTGGCCGCCGGGGCCGGCCTGTGGGTCATGCTCAACACCAACGCCACTCTCCTGACCGAAGCCAAGGCCGAGGCCCTTCTGGCCGCGGGCCTCTCGGACATCTTCTTCTCCTTCGATTCACCCTACAAGGCCGAATACGAAAAAGCCAGGCCGGGCGCGGATTACGCCGGGGTTCTGGCCAACATCCGGGCCTTCATGGCCGTCCGGGAAAGGCTGGGCCGGAAGGAGGTCCAGACCCGGGCCTCCATGATTCTGCCGGAAGAGGCCGACCCCGAAAGCCTGGCCCGCCTAAAGGCCGATTACACCCGCCTTTTCCGCGATCTGGGCGTGGCGGAAATAGGCTTCGGCCTGGCCTCGTCGGTCGGCCGGAATTACGGCCGTGACTTCGGCCTTCAGCCCGGCTTCGTCTGCCCGGACCTCTTCCGCCGCCTCTTCGTCTTCTGGGACGGCCCGGCCGGGCCCTGCTGCGGAGATTGGGACCGCCGGCTTCTCGTGGGACGGGCCGACCGGCAATCCTTGGGCGAAATTTGGCGGGGCGAAGCCTACCATGAACTCCGGGCGGCCCACCTGGCCGGCCGGTATGGGGACATCCCCGCCTGCCGGGCCTGCAGCGTCCCCTATCTCTCCACCCGGCCCTGAGGCGAAAGCCAGCTCCGAAGGGCCATAACCGCGAAAGGAATGATTTATGGAACGCCCCCCCAACCTGGAAACCAACGAGCGCATAAGCCGCCGCTTTTTCAGCCTGGTTCTGAACCTGGTGGCGGAGTTGGAAGCGGAAAACGACCAGGCCGGCCTGGATGTCCTGCCCACGGTCATCGTCACCACCGGGGTCATGACCATGTGCCGATCCCTCACCGCCGAAACCGTGGG
>JAITUX010000240.1 GCA_031286085.1 Candidatus Adiutrix sp.
TCCCCGACTATGGCGAGCATCTGGTCGGCAAACCTGACCAGGTAGTTGAAGCTTTCCTCGGCTTCGGCCACCAGGCGCCCGCCCTCATTGATGCGGTCCAGGCTGCCGGAAATGATTACCGCGGTGTTCTTGGCCGCCTCGGCCGAGCGGTTGGCCAAGCCGCTCACTTCATCGGCCACCACGGCGAATCCGACCCCGGCCTCGCCGGCCCGGGCCGCCTCTACCGCCGCGTTCAAAGCCAGGATCTTGGTTTGAAAGGCGATCTCCTCCACATTTTTTATGATCTGGACGGAGGATTGACCGGAAGCCCGTATTTCGACCATGGCCTTGGCGACCTCGATCATGGTCTTGCTCACGGCCTGCACGTGGTCCATGGCCTCGACCATGAGTTTTTCAGCTTCGGCCGAATGCCCGGCGTTGCGCTTGGCCATGGTCAACATGCCTTCCAGGCGGCTGACGGCCTCCACGACGGCGGTGGTGTTTTCAGAAACGCCCTGGGTTAGGACCTGGCTGGAGTGCGAAAGTTGGCCGGCCGTCCGGCTGATGGCCATGGCCCCCCGGCCGAATTCAGACCGCACCCCGCTAAGGGAACGGAGGGTGGCTCGCCATAAGACGATCCCCAGAACCGCTATCAGCCCCACGTTCAGAAGCAGCCCCCCGGCCAAGGAGAGGATCAGGCGGGTCTGGCTGAGTTTGACGACTTCAAAGGTCAAAAAACCAAAAAGAGCCGCCTCGGTCAAAAAGACCAAGGCGATGCTTAGGCTGAATCTGGCTCTTAGGGTCAACTGCATAACAGTGGCGGACCTTGCAGCGGCGGCCGCGGAACGCGAGCCCGGAGAGGGCCGGCGGCGATAATTAATTTTCGTATGCCCGCATTTCCAGGATAACGATATATCAACCCTAGGCGTGTTGTCAACTGAGAGTCAGGATTTCCCAGCCCTCGGGGGTCACGGCCACAGTATGTTCAAATTGGGCGGAAAGCCGGCCGTCCGTGGTCACGGCCGTCCAGCCGTCGTCCAGCAGCTTGACGGTGTGGACGCCTTCGTTGATCATGGGTTCAATGGTGAAGACCAGGCCGGCCCTGAGCCTTAGCCCGGTGCCGCGTTTGCCGAAATGGGGAACGCTGGGCTCTTCGTGGAACTGGCGGCCCACCCCGTGGCCCACGAAGTATTCGACCACGGAAAAACCCAAGGGCTCCACGCAATTCTGAATGGCCGCGCCTATATCACCCAGCCGGGCTCCTGGTTTGACCTCGTTTATGCCCAGGTACATGGCTTTTTCCGCAGCCTCGGCCAGGGCCCGGGCCCGGGCCGGAACCTCGCCCACGCAGAAAGTGCGGGCCGTGTCGCCGAAATAGCCGTTAAGTATGGTGGTGACGTCTATTTTGACCAGGTCGCCCTCGCGCACCACCCTCGGCCCGGGAATACCGTGGACCACGACCTCGTTTATGGAAATGCAGCTGGAGGCCGGGTAGCCCCGGTAGCCCAAGGTGGCCGGCACGGCCCCGTGGTCCCGGATAAAGGCTTCGATGGCCTTGTCCAGGGCCCCGGTGGTCAGGCCCGGCCGAAGCTCGGCCGCCGCGAAATCCAAGGCCCGGGCGGCCAGGCGGCCGCTTTGGCGAATCAGTTCCACCTCTTCGGCGCTTTTCAGAAAAATCATATCTGCCGCCACTGTCAACCTTACCTTTTTTTAGCGGATGGGACGTTTTTTTTCAACCGCTAAATGCGCCCCGGAGAATCCGGCCCGCGCCGCAAAAGGCCGGCCCCAGGCGAGGCCGGGTAAGGCCTCAGGGGCGGGCTTCGGGCTGACGAAAATCCAAGAGCCGCCAAGCGGGACTCAGCCGGCCCTGGTATTCGCCCGATTCCAGGCTCAAGGCCACATCCATTTCCGGGCCGACCTCGCCGAGGCGGGCGGCCAGATTGAAACCCACCACGGTCAGCCGGGTCAGACCGTCCACCAGCACCATCTTCATATGGGCCTCTCCGCCCCGGTCGGTGGGCCTAGCTTCGCCGACCCGGACCTTGGGAATGACCAGGACCGGGGGGGGATGCCCGGAGCCGTAGGGCTCCATGGCGGCCAGGGGCTTGGCCAGCTCCTCCAGGTCGCCCAGGGCGGCCGTAAAATCCACTTCCAGTTCCGGCTCGGCGCTGAAATCCGGCTCGGCCTGGGCGGCTTCTTCCAGCCCGAGGCTGAATTCCTCCACCAAGTCGGCGGGCAGGGTCAGGCCGGCGGCCTGGGGGTGACCGCCGAAAGAGATGAAAAGCGGGCGCAGGCCATCCAAGGCCTTGTAAAGGTTGAAACGGCCATAGGAACGGCCGCTGCCGACGGCCAGGCCGTTTTCCAGCCGGAAGAGCACGGTGGGTTTGCGGAGAGTCTCGGCCACCCGGGAGGCGGCCAGGCCCAGAAGGCCCCGGGGCCAGTCCGCATCGGCCAGGACCACCGTGCGGCGGTCAGGGGATATTTCCAGTTCCAGACGCTCCGTCACTTCGCGGCAAAGGCGGTTCTGCCCCTGGTAACGCTGATTGTTCAAGTCATCCAGCTGGCCGGCCAAGCGGTCGGCCTGGTCCTCGGCTTCGGCCAAAAGCAGGCTCAAAGCCGGGTCGGCGCTGCCCAGGCGGCCGGCCGCGTTCAAACGCGGGGCCAGGCGGAAACCAACATCGCGTCCGCCCACCCGCGCGCTGGTCAGGCGGGCCACTTTTTTGAGGGCCGTCAAGCCCGGCCAAGCCGTGGAACCCAGCAAGTCAAGACCGTGGCGGACCAGAACGCGGTTGGGGCCCTGGAGAGGAGCCAGGTCGGCGATAGTGCCTATGGCCACCAGGGGCAGATATTCCAGTAGGGCCGGGCCTTCACCCGGGCCCAGGAGCCCGGCCGCCGACCAGCGCCGCTTACAGGCGCGCAAGAGCAAAAAAGCCACCCCGACTCCGGCCGGAGGATGGTCCCGCCAGATTTCATTGCGGTACGGGTTGATGAGGGCCAGGGCCGGCGGCAGGCGGGGCGGCAGGCGGTGATGGTCGGTGATGATGACTTCCAGGCCGGCCGCCTGGGCCCGCTCGACCGCGGCCAGGTCCGACACGCCGTTGTCCACGGTGACAATGAGGCGGACGCCGCGCCCGGCCACTTCCTCCACCGCCTCGGGCTTGAGACCGTAACCTTCGGTCAGGCGGTTGGGCACCCGCACCAGGACCGAAAGGCCCAGTTCCTTGAAACCGCGGGCCAGGAGAGCCGCCGCGGTGAGGCCGTCGGCATCGTAGTCGCCGCAGATGGCCGTCAGTTCGCCCCGCAGGCGGGCCTCCAACAGCCTCGACACCGCCTTGTCCATGTCCGTGAGGCTCATGGGCGAGGGCAGGCTTTTAAGGTCGGCCCGGACGAATTCGCGTACCGGCCCGGCCTCCCGGAAACGGCGGGCCGACAAGAATTCGCCCATTTTCAGGGGCTGGCCCAGGTCCGCGGCCAGGCGGGCGGCCGCGGCCCGGTCAATATGGCGGAATCGCCATATCACCGTGCGGCCAGGACTTCCTCCAGGGCCGAGACCAAGGCCCGGCTCTCGGCGGGGAGGCCGGCGTTGACCCGCAGAAAGGTCGGGAGGCCGAAGGAGGTGAGGGAACGGGTTATGACGCCCTTATGGAGCAGGGCCTGAAAAAACTCGTCGGCGGAGCGCCCGCCCAAGCCGGCCATGAGGTAATTGGCCTCGGTGGGCCGGGGGTCCAAGCCCAGCCGGGCGAACTCGGCCTGAAAATAATCCAGGCTGATCCAGGTCATGGAAAGGCTGCGGCGCAGAAAATCCTCGTCCTCCAGGGCCGCCAGGGCGCCGGCCTGGGCCAGGCTGTTCATGTTGAAAGGCTGACGCGCCTTGTTCAGGGCGGCGGCCAGGGGCGCGGGCATGAGGGCGTAGGCGGCCCGGAGGCCGGCCAAGCCGTAAATCTTGGAAAAAGTCCTTAGCACCACCAGGCGCCCGCCGGCTTCGGCCAAGAAGGGGCGCCAGTCGGCCCTGGGCTTACGGCAGAAATCAATATAAGCCTCGTCCAGCACCAGCACCGCGTCCGGCGGCAGCCGGAGGTAAAAGTCGGTCAGGGCCTCCGGGCTCAAAAAAGCCCCGGTGGGATTAAGAGGGTTATCCAAAAAAACCAGGCGGGTCCGCTCCCCGGCCTCCCGGGCTTTGGCCAGGAGAGCCGCCAGGTCGTGGCCGTAGCCAGGAGCCAGGGGGACTTCCACGACTTCCGCGCCGGCGGCCTGGGCGTTTTTGGCATAAAGGGTGAAGCTGGGGCGGGACATGAGGACCCGATCCCCGGGCCCGGTCAGGACATGGGCCAGGAGCAGTATGAATTCCGACGAGCCGTTGCCGCAGATGATTTGGGCCGGGTCGCAGCCGGTTTTACGGCTTAAGGCGGCCCGGAGGAGGCGGCAGTCGGCGTCGCTGTAACGATGGATCTGGGGCAGGGCCCGGGCCATGGCGGCCAGGGCCATCGGCGAAGGCCCCAGGCTGTTCTCATTGGAAGCCAGCTTGACGAGGCCGGTCAGGCCCAGTTCCGCCTCGACTTCCTCGATGAGACGGCCGGGGACGTAGGGCGTGAGCTTTTCAATATGGGGCGGGATTATTACGGGCATCCTTTTGGCCGTGTCAAGGCTTCACCGGTTTCGGCCGACCAACCTCGCGCTTCTTGGATAAGCGAAGCAAGGTTTATGGAACATCAAGCTTGCTTCGCGGACATGACTCAATCCCCCAACAGCTTCCGGCGCAGAAAATCCAGCCGCCCGGCCAGCTTGGGGTCTTTAGGCAACTGCTGTTCAAGTTTATGGCAGGCGTAAATGGCGCTGGAATGGCTGCGGCCGAAAGCCCGGCCGATTTCCTCGAAGGTGCGGGGCGTGAGCTGATGAGCCAGGTAGATGCCCATGGCCCGGGCTTCGTTCAGCCGGGCCGTGCGGCTCTTGGAGGTCAATTCCGCCGCTTCCACCTGGTAATGGCGGCCGACATGGGTCCGGACGGCCAGGATATCCAACCCGTTCTCCCGGCCTTCTCCGCCCAGCATATGCGTCATGAGTTCCCGGGCCATGTCCAAATCCACCTGCCGCCCCAGAAGCTTGCTTTGGGCCCTTAAACTGACGAGGCAATTCTCCAATTGCCGCACATCGGCGGTCTCCCGCTCGGCCAGGTATTCCAGGACGTTGCGCGGAGCGTTGAAGTTACAGGCCCTGGCTTTCTGCAGGAGTATTTTGAGGCGGGTTTCCGCGTCGGGGGGGTTGATGGGCGACAGGACGGCCGAGGCCAGGTGGGATTTCAATTTCCTGGTCAAGGGGATGGCCTTGGGCTCCTTGGGCGAGGTGAACACCATCTTCCGCCCCCGCTCATTGAGGCAGT
Organism: Candidatus Adiutrix sp.; assembly: GCA_031286085.1. Lineage (GTDB taxonomy): Bacteria > Desulfobacterota > Desulfarculia > Adiutricales > Adiutricaceae > Adiutrix. The sequence continues at coordinate 5,357 of JAITUX010000240.1, forward strand.
CCAGGGTGAAAA
>JAITUX010000003.1 GCA_031286085.1 Candidatus Adiutrix sp.
GCGGTTCTCATGCTGGCCGGGGTTCCGGCCATCCGCCAACTGGCCCTTTTTTCGGCCCTTTCCCTGATCGCGGGCTTCATCTGGGCCGTGGCCGTTCTGCCCCATTGCCCGGGGATGGATCGGCCCCGGGAATTTTCGCCCGCCTCGGAGTTGGGCGAGAAAGAGGGGGATGTCAGGCCCGGCTGGGCCGTTGGTCTCGGCCTGGCCTTGGCCGCCGGCATCGGGTTGGCGGCCGTCCGTCTGCCCTTTGATTTTTCTCTACGCAGCCTTAACCTGGCTTCTCCCGCCCTTCTAGCCGACCAAGAGGCTGTGGCCCGGGTTTGGGGCGGCGATCAGGACAGGCGGATTTTTATGGCCCCGGGCCGGACTCCGGCCGAGGCCCTGGCTCTGGCCGGCGAAGTGGCCGCCGACTTGGGCGGCCGGGGCGGGACCGGCCTTTCGAGTTTGGCCGGCCTTTGCCCTCCGCCGGCCGTCCAGGCCGAAAACCTCCGGGGCTGGTCGGAGTTCACGGCCGCCCTGGGTGAGGATTTTCGGGTTGAGTTTTTGAAGGCCGCCGCCTCGGCCGGCTTCGCCCCTTCGGCCTTCGAGCCTTTTTTGAATTGGCTCCAAGCCACCCCTGAAGCCGTTGACCCGGTTCGGCTGGCCGGCCTAGGTTGGGGCTTCCTGGTCGATTACTATCTGGCCGTCCGGAACGGCTGGTATTACGCCCTGGTGGAAATGGACGCTCCGGGGCCGCCCCTGACCCCCGCTTTCAGCGGCCGGGTCTTCCCGCTTTCGGCCCGGGATTTGGAAGAAGCCCTGAGCCGGGCCTTGGCCGATTCTTCCAGGCTTCTGCCGGCGGCGGCGGCTTTGGCCTGCCTGGCTCTGCTCCTGGCCGTCTTTAAAAACAAGGCCGAGGCCCTGGCCGCCTTCCTGCCGGCCTTGGCCGGACTGGCCGCGGTGCTGGCCTTAAGTCTTCTGCGGGGCCGAGCCCTGGGTCTGGTGGAGGCGGCGGCTTTGCCCCTCATTGTCGGCCTGGGGGCCGATTACGGCTTGGTGGCGGTCAGCGAAGCCAGGCGAAAAGGGAGTTTGGGGGCCGGCCGGGCCATTCTGGTCTCTGGGCTGTCCACGATAGCCGGAGTGGGCCTCTTGGCCCTGGCCAGGCATCCCGTTTTACGGACTTTGGGCGAAACCGTTTCCGTGGGCCTCCTGGCCGCCATGCCCGCGGCCATCCTGGGGTTGCCCCGGCTATATGGAGCCAAACGCTGAATATGACGCCGCGCCTGACCGAAGCCATTGGATTGTCCGCCTTGGGGGAACCGGCCGGGCCGGAAACCTTCGCCGTGCCGGCTGGAAATTTTTTGAAATCGGGACTGCCCGTCTGGCTGGGACTTTATGGCCTGAACTTGGACTTCCCGGCCTTTCAGGGCCATTTTGAAGGCCGGCCGGTTCTGCCGGCCCTGGCCCAGACCCTTTTAGCCAAGGATCTGGCCGGCCGCCTCTGGCCGGAGCTGGATAGGACCTCCGCCATCGTCTCGGCCAAGTTCCTGGGCCTGGTGGAGCCCCCGGCCGTGGTTTCCGTTTACGCCCAGCCCCCGGCCGCCGGCCCCGGGCCGGGCCAGTGGCGCTTTCAATTGACGGCGGCCCGGGCAGGCGGGCCGGCCGGGGAGGCGGCCGCCCTGCGGCTGGAATTGTCAGGCTTATGCTGAAACCTTATTTCAAAGACCAGGACGGGCCGCCACCCCTTAAGGCCGCTTGCCGGCGGGTGGTCCGCCTGGAAGAGGTGGACGCCTTGGGCATTGTCTGGCACGGCCGTTATCCCAGCTATTTTGAAGACGGCCGGGAGGAGTTGGGCCGCCGGTTCGGCCTGGGCTACACCGCTTTCAGCGCCGTCGGCGTCATTCTGCCCATACGGCGCCTGACGGTGGATTACCTTTCGCCCTTGAAGTATCTTGAGGAGATGACCATTGAAGCGGACCTTCACTGGAACGAGGCCGCCCGCCTGAATATTGCCTACCGGGTTTTCGGGGCGGACGGCCGGCTGGCCGCCAGCGGGGCCACTGTTCAGATGATGGTCGATACGGACGGCGGGCTGCTCTTGGAAGCCCCGGCCTTTTACCGGGATTTTCAGGCCAGGTGGCGGGAGGGGCGGCTCTGAAACATGCGGGTTCTGATTTTTGCGGTCAACTTCTTTCAGAAACCTTACCCGGTCTATCCCCTGGGCGCGGCGGCGGCGGCCGAGGCGGCCCGGCGGGCCGGACACGAGGTCCGACTGGTTGATCTGCTGAGCGAGGGCGGATTTGAAGGTTTTCCGCCCGGCCGACTGGAAGAGCTGGTGCGGGAATTCCGGCCCGAGGCCGTGGGCCTCTCCCTCCGCAACCTGGAGAGCACCACCGGCGCGGCCGATGAGAACTGGAGCCTGGCCGGGCTGACCCATCTGACTTCCGCCCTCCGCCGCGTCTGGTCCGGGCCGGTTTTCCTGGGCGGGGCCGGTTTCAGCCTCTTGCCGGAACAGGCCTTGGCCTCCAGCGGGGCCGATTACGGCCTTCCCGGCGAGGCGGAAGAAGCCTTGCCGGCCTTTCTGGAGAGCCTGGCCGCCGGGCGGGCCGTCCCCGGGCTCCAGGCCCGCCCCCGGCCGACCTCGGCCATCGGCCCCGCGGTCTTTGACCCGGCCCTGGTACGGGATTATGACGGCCGCGGCGGCCTGATCGGGGTTCAGACTCAGCGGGGCTGCGCCTTCGGATGCCTTTATTGCGCTTATCCCATCTTGGAAGGGCGAAGCCCGAGGTTCCGGCCGACGGACGAGGTGCTGGCCGACCTGGCCCGGCTGGTGGAAATCCTCCTCGCCCGCCCGGGCCGGGCGGGCCGCGAGATATGCGTCGCCTTTGCCGACGCGGTTTTCAACGACCCCGCCGGCCGCTGGCGGGAACTTCTGGCCGCCTTGGCCGAGGCCGGGCTTCCCATTCGCTGGACGGCTTTTTTTCAGCCCACGGCCTGGGCTCCGGGCGACTTGGAGTTGATTCGGCGTTCCGGTGCGGCCGGGCTTGAGTTCGGCACCGACGCCGCCTCGGATACGGCCCTGGCCGGCCTCAACAAGCCCTTCGATTTCGAGACTGTCCGCCGGGTTCAAGCCGAGTGCGCCGCGGCGGGCCTGCCCGCCGCCCACCATGTCGTCTTCGGCGGACCCGGCGAGACGGAAGCCTCGGTGGCCGAAGGTCTGGCCAACCT
>JAITUX010000033.1 GCA_031286085.1 Candidatus Adiutrix sp.
GGCCTCCAAGCGGAAAACCAGGGCCGGCCGGGACGGCGCGACGCCATGACCAGTTATCACCTAGGCCTCGACGTGGGCTCCACCACCATCAAGCTGGTGGCCCTGGACGCGCGGGACCACACTTGTTTCGGCCTCTACCAGCGGCATTTCTCGGAAGTGCGCCGGACCATGGTGGAGATGATCCTGGCCGCGACGGAACAGTTCCCTGGCCAGTCCGCCACCCTGGCCGTGACCGGCAGCGGCGGCATAGCCGCGGCCAACTGGCTTAAAAGCGAGTTCATCCAGGAGGTGGTGGCCGGGGCCGAAGCCATCGGCCGTTTTCTGCCGGAAGCCGACGTGGCCATCGAATTGGGGGGCGAGGACGCCAAACTGACCTTCTTCGACTCCGGCATAGATCAGCGCATGAACGAAACCTGCGCCGGGGGCACCGGGGCCTTCATCGACCAGATGGCCACCTTCATGAAGACCGATCCCTCCGGCTTGAACGAGCTGGCCAGGTCGGCCCGGACCATCCACCCCATAGCGGCCCGCTGCGGGGTCTTCGCCAAGGCCGATATCCTGCCCCTCCTGAACGAGGGCGCGGCCCGGGAGGATATCGCCGCTTCCATCTTCCAGGCCGTGGTGGACCAGACCATCGGCGGCCTGGCCTGCGGCCGGGCCATCAAGGGCCGGGTGGCCTTTCTGGGCGGCCCCCTCTTCTTCCTGCCGGAACTGCGCCGCCGCTTCACCGAAACCTTGAAGCTGCCCCCCGAGCAGGCCCTCTGCCCGCCGGATGCCCAGTTCTTCGTGGCCCTGGGGGCGGCCTTGGGCTCCCGCTCCCAGGCCCCCGCGCCCGTAAGCCTCTGGGCGGAGAAGGCCCGGGCCTTGGCCGAGGCGGATCTGCCCCCGGAAATCCCCCCCCTGCCCCCCCTTTTCCGGAACCTGGGGGAACTGGCCGCCTTCCAGGCCCGGCATGAGGCGGCCCACCTGCCCCGGGCCGACTGGCCGGCGGAGGGCGGGGTCTTCGTGGGCCTGGACGCCGGCAGCACCACCACCAAGCTGGTGGTCCTGGACCAGGCGGGCTGCCTGATTCATTCCTTCTACGGCCACAACAGCGGCAACCCCCTGAAATCGGCCGTCCGGGCCCTGACCGAACTCTACGACCTCATGCCCCAGCATATCCCCGTCCTCAAAAGCGGGGTCACCGGCTACGGCGAGGGCCTTATCCGGGCCGCCCTGGGCGTGGACCTGGGCGAGGTGGAAACCGTGGCCCACACCACCGCGGCCGCCTTTTTCCAGCCCAGGGTCAGCTTCATCGTCGATATCGGGGGCCAGGACATCAAGTGCCTGTCCATAAAGAACGGCATAATCGACCGCCTGATGCTCAACGAAGCCTGCTCCTCGGGCTGCGGCTCCTTCCTGGAGACCTTCGCCCGCACCCTGGAACTGGACGCGGCCGCCTTCGCCCAGGCCGCCCTGACGGCCCGGCGGCCGGTGGATTTGGGCAGCCGCTGCACGGTTTTCATGAATTCCAAGGTCAAGCAGGCCCAGAAGGAAGGGGCGCCGGTGGGCGACATTTCAGCCGGGCTCTCCTATTCCGTGGTCCGCAACGCCCTTTACAAGGTCATCCGCCTGAGCCGTCCGGAAGACCTGGGCGACCGGGTGGTGGTCCAGGGGGGGACCTTCTTGAACGACGCGGTGCTCCGGGCCTTCGAGCTGTCCACCGGCCGGGAGGTGGTGCGGCCGGACATAGCCGGGCTCATGGGGGCCTTCGGCATGGCCAGGCTGGCCCAGGAAGCCTGGCTCGCGGATGAGGGCCGGCTCTCCACCCTCATCGACCGCCGGCGTCTTTCCTCCTTCGGCGTCAGCGCCAAAAACGCCCGCTGCCGGAAATGCGAAAACAACTGCCTCCTGACGGTCAACCGTTTTTCCGACGGCCGCTCCTTCATCTCCGGCAACCGCTGCGAACGGGGCGCGGCCCTTAAGAGTTCAGCCGCCGACAAGCTGGACGCCCTGGCCCACAAGGCCCGCCTGGGCGACATCTCCCCGCGTCTGGCCCGGCTCCCGGCCATCGGGGCCCTGATGAAAAGCCCGCCGGCCCAGTTCTCGGAACTGCCCAACCTGTTCCAGTGGAACCGTTACCGCCTGTTTGAGGTTTACCGGCCCCTGGCCCCCGGGGAGGCCAGGGCCACGGTGGGCCTGCCCCGGGCCCTGGGCCTCTACGACAACTACCCCTTCTGGTTCGCCTTCTTCCATCACCTGGGGCTGAGGGTGGAACTTTCCCCGCCCTCCTCCAAGGACCTCTTCAACTCCGCCCTGGACACCATACCCTCCCAGACGGTCTGCTACCCGGCCAAGCTGGTCCACGGCCACATTAAGGCCCTGGCCCAAAGGCGGCCGGATTTCATCTTCTTTCCCTGCCTGCCCCTGGACCTGCCGGCCGACTACGCCACGGACGCCCGCTACAACTGCCCGCTGGTGGGAACCTACGGGGAACTTATCCGGCTTAACATGGACATTCTGCGGGAGGAGAAGGTGCGCTTCGTCTCGCCCTTCCTGGATATTTCCTCGCCGGCCCGGGCTCGGCGCCGCCTGGCCGAGGAACTGGCCTTCCTCGGCCTTCCGGGGTCCGAATTCGGCGCGGCCCTGAAGGCGGCTTACCGGGAACTGGCCCAATACCGCGCCGATATCCACTCGGCCGGCGACCGGGCCCTGGGCTACCTGGAACGCCACGGCGGCACGGGCATCATCCTGGCCGGCCACCCCTATCATCTGGACCCGGAAATTCACCACGGCATCGCCGAGGTCATAGCCATGAGCGGGCTGGCCGTTCTGACCTGCGATTCGGTGGACCACCTGGCCCCGCCCGGCTGGTCCGGGCGGGTGGTGGACCAGTGGATACCCCACTCCAGGCTCTACCGGGCCGCCCTGGTCGCCTCGGCCCGGGACAACCTGGAACTGGTGCAGCTCGGCAGTTTCGGCTGCGGCCTGGACGCGGTCACCACCGACCAGGTCGGCGATATCCTGGAAGCCGCCGGCAAGGTTTACACTTTCCTGAAAATAGACGAGGGGGCCAACCTGGGCCCGGCCCGCATCCGCATCCGCTCCCTCCTGGCCGCCATCCGCGACCGCCGCCGCCGCCGGACTCCCAACTCCACCGGCCTGGTCTATAACTACCGTCCCAGCCGGCCGGCCCCGGAGGAGCATAAGGACTACACCATCCTGGCCCCCCAGATGTCGCCCATCCACTGGCGCTTCCTGGCCCCGGCCCTGGCCGGCTCGGGCTATCGGCTGGAAGTTCTGCCCCAGGTCAGCCGGGAGGCCGTGGAGGAGGGCCTGCGCTACGTCAACAACGACGCCTGCTACCCGGCCCTGGTGGCCATCGGCCAAATCCTGCGCGCCCTCAAAAGCGGCGCCTACGAGCTGGGACGCACGGCCATACTCATGTCCCAGACCGGGGGCGGCTGCCGGGCCACCAACTACGTGGGCTTTCTGCGCCGGGCCCTGGAAAAGGCCGGGCTGGGCCAGGTTCCGGTCTGGCCCATGGCGGTCAGCCCCCGCCCCGGCGACGAGGGCCTCAGGCTGGACCGCGCCTTAGGCCGGCGTCTGCTCCTGGGCCTCCTTTACGGCGATTTGCTCAACCGCCTGCTCTTGGCCGGCCGGCCTTACGAAAAACAGCCCGGCGCGGTCCAGGCCCTGGTGGAACACTGGTCCGCGCGGGCCTCGGAGACCGTGCGGCGGGGCGACCGCCGGGCCTTCAAACGGGAGATCGAGGCCCTGGTGGAGGATTTCGCCGCCCTGGACCTGGCCCCGCCCGACCGCCCCAAGGTGGCCCTGGTGGGGGAGATTCTCCTGAACTTCCACCCCGAGGCCAACAACCGGGCCGTGGAGGTGGTGGAGTCCGAAGGCGGCCAGGCCGTGCTGCCGGAACTGACCGATTTCATACTCTACTGCCTCTA
>JAITUX010000146.1 GCA_031286085.1 Candidatus Adiutrix sp.
GCCACCAGGGCCGCCTGGCCGGGGACCAGTTCGGCCACCCGCAGTCTCCGGCGGCGGTCCTGGTAGGCGCGGGGGCTTAGGGCCAGAAGGTCGCCCGTGGTCCGGCAGCCCTCCGCCTCCAGCCGGGCCAGGGTTTTGGGGCCCACGCCCTTTAGTTCGCCCAAAGGGGTGGCGAAGGCCGGGCAGGGAGGCCAGGGGAAAAGCATCAGAGCCTCAAATGACCTTAATTAAATTGCTCTAACCATCATCAATGATCTTCGTCCGCATATTTCGTTTTCTCGAACTAACGAGAACGCTTAGTTCGAGAAAAGCGGTTTTCTCGAACTAAGCGTTCTCGTTAGTTCGCGCAGCATCATGCTTCGTTACCCAGAAAAAGGTTGTAATACCGCTCAAAACAGTATACGCGACCGCGGGCCTGCCCCGTTATTTCCGTGACGACGCCAAGGCGCAGCAATTCCTTGATGAGCATATGCACAGTTGAACGGGATACCGCCAGCTCCTTTTCCAGTTCGACCGCCTCGATAAACGGCCGGCGATACAGCACTCCAAGCGCTTCGCGGGCGGTGGCCGCCCGCTTGCCTAGAGTTTGAATCATCTGTTCGGTTTCCGTTCGCAAATCCAAGATCTTGCGGAACACGTCACGCCCTTTGGCGGCGGTTTCCATCACGCCGGTCAGGAAAAAACGAATCCAGTGAATAAGGTCATTACCGACACGGACCTGCATCAAGGCGTCGTAATAACTGGCGCGATTCCGCTCGAAATAGGCGGAAAGGTATAGGGAAGGCTTGGCCAGGAGCCTGTGGTCGATAAGATAGAGCGGAATCAAAAGCCGCCCGATACGTCCATTGCCATCCAGAAACGGGTGGATGGTCTCAAACTGATAATGACTGATGGCGATACGGATTAAATGCGGCACTGTGACTTGCTCGTTGTGCCAGAACAGTTCCAGATCGCCCATTAACTCCGGCACGTGGTCCTGATGAGGAGGGACGAACGCGGCGTCGTTCAGGCTGCTGCCGCCAATCCAGTTCTGGCTGACGCGAAATTCGCCGGGTTGCTTTTTTTCGCCGCGCACGCCCCGCATTAAAATGGCGTGGGTTTCCTTAAGCAGGCGATTGGAAAGCGGCAAGGCGGCCAGTTTATCAATGGCGTAGTTAAGCGCGTTTATGTAGTTATGCACTTCGCGGCGGTCATCGCGTCTTTCAGGGCGGATAAATTCCTCGGAAAGCAAGACTTCGTCCAGGCCGGTCCGGGTTCCTTCAATGCGGTTGGAAGTCTGGGCTTCCTTGACGACATGCATCTGGATGAAAAGATCGACATCAGGAACAATGAGGGAAAAGGCGTTCAGCTCGCCAAGCGCATGATTGGCGGATTCCAGCAACTGATGAATCCTGGCGTCTTTCCATGTCCAGTCGTGATTGACCGGCGTAGGTTCAAAACTTCGGTATTGGTAACGCTGCCGCCACTGGCCGGCCTTGAATTTCTCAAATTCCATCTTGATTCCAGGGCGACGCCCGCTCCATCATCCCGCCAAATTCCGCTTCCGCTAAAATGAGGTTATGAAATTGACGTATCTTGTCGAGCCGGCGGGGTTATAAGGGTCGGCGAAGGCCGGGCAGGGAGGCCAGGGGAAAAGCATTCAGTTGGAGAAGACGGACTTGTACTTCTGCATATTCTCCAGCACCTCGCCCAAACCGAGGACCACGGACAGGAGGGGGTCGTCCGGGACGTGGACCTTAAGGCCCGTCTCCAGGGTCAGGAGCTGATCCAGGCCGGCCATGAGGCTGCCGCCGCCGGTGAGGTGCAGCCCGTCCCGGTTCAGGTCGGCGGCGAATTCCGGCGGGGCCTGGCTTATCAGCAGCCGGACCAGTTCGACAAAGGCCAGGGAGATTTCATCCAGGGCCCCGCTCAGGTCCCCGCGGGTGAGTTTCAAGGCCTTGGGAATGCCGGTGGCGACTTCCTTGCCCCGGCACTGGACGGCTTGTTCCTCGGACAGGGGCTTGGCCGAGCCTATGGTCATCTTGAGGTATTCGGCCATGTTGTCGCCCACGGCCAGGCTGAATTTTTGCTTTAGGTGCTGGACGATGGCCTCGGTGGCCTGGTCCCCGGCCAGGCGCCGGCTTTCGGAAAAGGCCGTCGCCCCCAGGGAGAGGATGACCCCCTCGGAAGTGCCGCCGCCCACGTCCAGGACCAGCCGGGCCACCGGCGCGGCGATGTCCAGGCCCAGGCCGATGGCCGCGGCCATGGGTTCGTCCACCAGGCGGATATCCTTGCCCCCGGCCTGCTCGGCGGCCTCGATTATGGCCCGCTTTTCCAGTTGGGTGACCCCGATGGGCACCCCCACCACGATTTTGGGCCGGAAGAGGCGGCGGCTGGCGCCGGCCTGGGCCAGGAAATACCGGATCATTTCCTGGGCCACGGCGAAATCGCTGATCACCCCGCACCTCAAGGGGCGGATGACGTCCAGGCCCCTGGGCGTCCGGCCGAGATAGCTTTTGGCCTCCCGGCCCACGGCCAGGACCCGGCGGGTTTCAGTCTCCAGGGCCACCAGGGAGGGCTCGTTGAGCACTATGCCGCTGCCCCGGCGGTAGATGAGGGTGTTGGCCGTGCCCAAATCCATGGCCAACCCGCCGGTCAAAGAGAGAACCGTCATGGCTTGATCCCGTTCACCCTTCCTCGCTTTCAGCCAGGGCGGTCAAGGCGGCTTCCAGCAATTCCTCGGGACTGGTCCCGTCGCGGGGGTAGGCGGCCAGGGCCAGGAAGAGGCCCAGGCCGGCCCGGCCGGCGGCCCCGGGCAGGGGCCAGGCTTCCAGGCTTTTCTTGAATTGGAAGATGAAAGACTTGGCCTCGGCGGAGTCGGCGGCGGGGGTGGCCAGGGTGAAGACGCCGTAGGAGACGTGGCCCAGCCCCCAGTTGGGGCGCAAGCCCTCCCGCAGCCGGCCGGCGATGGCCTTCAAAATGTCGGCGGCGGTCTCCTGGCCGTGGCTGACGGCCAGGGCGCCCAGGCCCGAGGTGGCCAGCACATACAGGTCCGCCCCTTCGCCCTTGACGTCGGCCACCTGCATCATGTGGCGCAGGCCGTCCATGAAGGGCCCCCGGTAGGGCAGGCCGGTCTGGCCGTCCAATTGGTCCAAATCCAGGACCTTGGCTATGAGGCGGTCCATGTGCAGTTGGGCGGCCAGGCGGTCCACCACGCAGTCCAGGGCTTCCAAAAGGCTGTGATCCAGGGTTTCATCCTCGGTCCCGGCCAGGATAAGGGCGCCCCGGGGCTGGTCGTTGTATAGGATAGGCCAGCCGTAAAAGGACCTGAAGCCGCGCAACGGCTCGTTTTTCTGGAAGATAAAGGAATTCTGGCTGTCGGTTCTCAGGCGGTCTATGGTCAGGGGCTTGAGCTTGGTGTGCAGCCAGCCGGCCAGGCCGGAGGAGAGAAGGTAGCGGCCGGCTAGGTTGTCCGGGGCGTTGGCGCTGGCCGCGGCCAGGTAATAGTGCTTTTTGTCGCTGGCCTTGAGCACGGTCATGAAGGCCCAGGTCAGGCCGGCGAAGCCGCGGACCTGTTCCAGGGCCGCGGCCAGGCCCCCGCCTTCCTGGTCGGAGCGCGACAGGCAGAATTCCAGGCCCTGCCACATGGCGCAGAGTTCCGAGACCGGCGATTCGGGCTGGCCGCCGGCGCCCGGGGCCTTCGAGGCCCCCTTCCCGGCCCCGCCGGCCTTCCGGGCGGCGGGCGCGCCGGTCAGGCGGCGCCAGAGACGGCCTATGCTTTGGCTGAACTGCATGAATAGTTTTGAACTCTTCTCCGTGAAGATATAGCGCTTCTTGGAATCAATGGCCAGCACCGCCGCTATTTCGGGCAGCGGCACGGCCATGAAAGACTTGATTTCCTCATCCCGGGTGTAGAACAGGAGCCGCTCCGACTCGAAGCTCACCTGGTCCACGTTGACCGTCCGGCCGGTCTTGTGGGCCCAGCCCAGGAGCCCGGCCCCCGGCTGGATGAGGGCGCCGGGGTCGATGTGAGAGGACAGGCTTTGAAAGGCCCTGAGCCGAAGCGGGCGGCCCGCCCTATCGGCCACGAACAGGACGACGCTGAAACCATCAAGGTTGTTGAGACACAACTCCAGGAGGCCTTGGAGTTCGGGGTCGGCGCCCGGGTCGCGTCGTCTTCTATTCGGTATGGCCGGGGCCTCCTCTGGTTCGTGGCCTGTGTATATCCTGGGATTATAGCATATTGTGCCCCCGCGGCCCAAGGGGTAAAAAAACGCCGCGCCGGCCCCTGGCGGCCCAGGAGGGGGCGGCGCGGCGTCCGGACCGGCCCGGTCAGACGAACAGGGCGCTGACCGAATCGCGCTGGTTGATGCGGCGGATGGCTTCACCCAACAGGCGCCCCACGCTCATGACCTTTATTTTGGCCGAGCCCCGGGCCGCCTCCTTGATGGGTATGGTGTTGGTGACCACCATGGCGCTTAAGGGGGAGGCCTCGATGCGTTCCAGGGCCGGGCCGGAAAAAACCGGGTGGGTGGCGCAGGCCAGCACCTCCCGGGCGCCCAAATCCATGATGACCCTGGCGGCCTGGGTCAGGGTGCCGGCCGTGTCCACCATGTCGTCCACCAGAACGGCCACCTTGTCCCGGACCTCGCCGACAATGTTCATGATTTTGGTCTCGTTGGGCGCGTCCCGCCTTTTATCGACTATGGCGATGGGCACGCCCAGCTTTTTGGCGAAGGAGCGGGTTCTCTCCACGCCCCCGGCGTCGGGGGAGACCAGGACCATGTCCCGGTCGCGGCCGAGCCGTTCCCTTAGATACTCCAGGAGCACCGGGGCCGCGTAGAGGTGGTCCACGGGGATGTTGAAGAAGCCCTGGATCTGGCCGGCGTGGAGGTCCATGCCCAGGAGGCGGTTGGCGCCGGCGGCGGTGAGGAGGTCGGCCACCAGCTTGGCGGAAATGGGCACCCTGGGGGCGGCCTTGCGGTCCTGCCGGGCGTAGCCGTAATAGGGCAAAACCGCGTTGATGCAGTTGGCCGAAGCCCGCTTCAAGGCGTCGATGATGAGCAGAAGTTCCATGAGGTGGTCATTGACGGGGCTGCAGGTGGACTGGATGACGTAGATGTCGCGTCCCCGCATGTTTTCGCCCAGTTCGACCCATATTTCGCCGTCGGAAAAGCGGCGCAGATTGGTCGGGCTTAAGGGCTGGCCCAGGGTTTCGGCGATTTCCTCGGCCAGGGCGGGGTTGGAACTGCCGCTGATCAGAATTATGTCGTTCTGCATATCCAAAATTTACGACTCTTAATCAACAATCGGCGGCCGGCGCGGCCGGCTTCAAAAAGAGAGCCGACAAAAAGTCCAGCTCCGCTGGCTTTTTGTTTGCTTGAGGCTCTCTTTGGCTGGGGCGGCAGGATTCGAACCTGCGAATGCTGGAGCCAAAACCCAGTGTCTTAACCACTTGACTACGCCCCAGGATAATCAGGCGGCCACCTCGGCGGCGCGGATCCACCAGTTCGGGCGCGCCCGGGCCAGACGGGCCGGGTCCGCCTCGGCGCCGTGGAGCCACAAGGTGGGCCCGCTGCCCGAGAGGCCCCAAAGCCCCGGCTTTAGCGCCCGGATAGCCCGGACAGCTTCCTCCAGG
>JAITUX010000180.1 GCA_031286085.1 Candidatus Adiutrix sp.
TATCATCATGGCTCGGATTATTGTACCGGCGCGTTCTCCTGAAATATAGTCCTTCGACAGTGACGGTGAAATCAAACCCTTTGTTGAAACGTGCGGGGCGTTGCAACCGGATGGCATAACCGTCAATTGATTCGACCGTGTAGATGTATTTTGAAGAATCCTCACCTCTCCCCGTTCCGGGTTCTTCTAAAAGAAATAATTCTGTTACTTCTCTTCGGATATCTACGCGGCTGCATCCTCTAAGCGTGTATGTTTGTACTCTAAGCGGCACTTTATCCTCCTATATTTCAATGCGAATTCGCAACGGAAAAATTTAAGCGCCGGCCAGGAACCAGAAGGCGGCCAGGGCCAGGCCGAGGCTCAGGATGCGGAAGGACTGGTTGCATAAGATGAGGAAAAGGCCCAGGCGGACCTGGAAGAAGCCCAGGTAGGCGCCGAGCTGCCAGCGCATGACCCGGATGGGGGTGGCGATGATGTTGCCCAAAAGCAGGGCGGCGGCGGCCTGGGCCACGGTGAGGGAAGAGTTTTCGATAAGGGCGCCGGCGGCGGCGAAGCCGGAGGAGAATTCGGAAGTGAAGGCGAAGACGACCAGGGCCGCCCCCTCCGCCGGCAGGAAGAAATCCGGGAAATGAGCCGCGGCGGCCTCTTTAAGCCAGGTGAAAAGGCCGGCCTGGGCGGCCAGGGTGATGAGATAAAAAACCGGGGCGGCCACGCCGACCAAGGCGGCCAGGCGGCGCCGGAGGCGGGTTTTGAGCCCGGGCCAGATTTCGCGCCAGGTCCTGGAAGCCTCGCCCCCGGCCGCCGGCCCGGCCGCTTCCGCCTCGGGCAAAATGAGGCGGCCCAGGGCCGCCGCGCCGAAGAGGCGCAGGGTGGCCGCGGCGAACATGACGGCCGTATAGGCCAGGCCGGCCCGGCCGGCGAAGGCGGCGGCCACGGCCAGGGTGGAGGGCAGGTGGACGATGAAGGTGGGCCAGGAGCCATTCAATAGGTTGGCCACGGCCAGGGCCCGGGGCTCCAGTTCCCGGCGGTCCAGGGCTTCCGACAAGAGCCCGTTGGCCGCCGGCCCGGAAACCAGGGCCAGGGTGAAACTGGCCGCCGCCGTCCGGGGCAGCCGCGCCCAGTTGGTCAGGGGCGCGGCCAGCCGGCCCAGGCGCCGGGACAGGCCCTTGGCTTCGATGAACATGGCCGCGGTAAGCCCCAGGCCCATGAAGACCAGGGCCCGGGCCAGGGGCTTTACGACCTTGGCCGCCAGAAGGTCCGGCGCGAGAAAGGCCCCCAGCTCCTCGGGCCGGGCCAGCCCCACCAGCACCGTGACCGCCGCCGCGACCAGGGTGGGCAGCCAGAGGGAGGTCTTTCTCTTCCTTTCAGCCGCCGGCGCGGGTTTTTCAAGAGCGTTCGGCAATTTAACCGCTCAAGTCTTTTTCCTTTTTTTGACGATCATGAGCGACAGGTAGGGCGGGCCGGCCAGGGGCCGGCCGTCTAGATCGGCCCTGATTTCCTCGTCGGGCAGGCCCACCTTGGAATAGAGGACGGCCTGGTCCAGGAGGTTTTTCTTTTTCAGGAGTTCCAGGATGCCGTCGTAGGAGCGGTAGGTCTTGAGGATGGCCACGTTGTCGCTCAAATCCAAAAGGCCGCTGAAATTTTCAGGGTCCTCCACTCCGCTGATGATGGTCAGGGATTCCAGGCCGGAAACCAGGGGCCGGTTGGCCCGGGCCGCGGCCAGTTGGTAGGAGGCGATGCCGGGCACGGTTATAAGGTGGCCCGGGGGCAGGAGTTCGGCCAGGTAGGGCAGCACATAGCTGTAGGTGCTGTAGGTTGAAGGATCGCCCAGGGTCAGGAAGGCGGCGGAAAGGCCGGCCTTGAGTTCGGCGGCTATCTCCAAGGCGTTGGCCCGCCAGGCCGCGTCCAGGCCCGGGCCTTGGCCCACCATGGGGAAGTTGAGCCGCCGCACTTCGATGCCCGGCTTGAGGTGGGGGGCGGCGATCATTTGGGCCAGGCTGTAGTCGTTGCCGGGCGAGGCGGCGGTGAAGACCAGATCGACTTCGCCCAGGATGCGGACCGCCTTGAGGGTCAGGAGATCGGGGTCGCCGGGCCCGACGCCCAAGCCGTAGAGAGTGCCGATAGGGGCCGAGTCTTTTCCCATCAATCAGGGCTCCCGCTGGTATTTTCCCGCCCCGTCCGGTTCGGTTCCGGGGGCGTCCTTGAGGCCGGTCATCCCGGCCAGTTGCCGCAGCCCCTCCAGGAGGGCGGGGGTGGGCCGGGCCAGGACGGCTTCGGGTATTTCATAGACCCGGCCGGTTTTGAAGGCCGCCAGGGGCTGATAGATGGGCCGGCGGAGAACCTGCTTAAGCCCGGCGCGGTTCATGGGGCCGGCCTGGGAGACGAAAACGTCAACCTCCCCGGCCCGGGCCAGGAGCCGTTCCGGCCCGTAATCGGCGATGATGAGGCCGGGGGAGGGGGCCTTGGCGTCGGCGGCCACGTTGCGCCCCCCGGCCAGTTCCACCAGCCAGGCGGGCAGGGAATCCGGGGTGAAGGTCTTGACCGGGCCGTGGATGGCTTCCAGGAAGACGCCGGGCTTGTCCGCCTCGGGCCGGAGGCCGGCCGCGGCTTTATA
>JAITUX010000022.1 GCA_031286085.1 Candidatus Adiutrix sp.
CCCGTCTGGTCCAAGCCGACGGACAAGGACATCATCCGCCAGGGCTGCGAAAAGACCGGCGGCGAGTTCTGCTTCCCCATCAAGGCGGCCCACGGCCACCTGGCCGACCTCCTGGAACGCCGCCTGGATTACATCTTTCTGCCCTCGGCGGTCAACCTGCCCCCCGGGGACGAGGGCGGGGAGAAATCGCCGGATACCGCCTCCTGCCCCTATGTCCAGGCCCTGCCCTACTTCGCCGGCGCGGCCTTGAACCTGGCCCCGCCCCGCCTGGTCGGCGGCCCGGTTTTCTTCGGCGAGGGGGACGCGACCCTGTTCCGCTCCCTGGTCGGCCTGGCCAAACCCTTGGGCCTGGGCCAGGCCGAAATCAAGACGGCCATGTTCCAGGCCCTTCTGGCCCAGGACCTCTTCAGCCGCCGGCTCCTGGAAAAGGGGCGGGAAGTCCTGGATTCCCTGGGGCCGGAGGAGCTGGCCCTGGTGGTGGTGGCCCGGCCCTACAACGGGTTCGACCCGGGCCTCAACCTCCGGCTCAACCGCAAGCTGGCCGAATTGGGCCTTCTAGGCCTGCCCATGGATTTTCTGCCCCTTAAGGCCGGCGCCGAGGCGGCCGCCCATTACTGGCGCTACGGCCAGAAAATAACCGCCGCCGCCGATTTCATCGCCCGGGACCCGCGCCTCGCGGCCGTCTATATCAGCAACTTCGGCTGCGGGCCGGATTCCTTCATCCTCCATTTCTTCAAGCACCGGCTGGGCGGCCGCCCCTTCCTGGAAATTGAAATCGACGAGCACTCCTCCGACGTGGGCGCCGTCACCCGCCTGGAGGCCTTCCTGGATTCCCTGGCCGCCCGCCGGGGCCGGCCCCCGGCGCCCGCCTCCCCCCCGGCCCCCCTGGCCGTGACCCGGGCCCCCCGCCTCGGCCAGGCCATTTACATTCCCCACATGTGCGACCACGTGCTGGCCGTGGCCGCGGCCTTCCGCCACGCGGGCCACATGGCCGAAGTCCTGCCGCCTTCGGATAGGGAGACCGTGGAATTGGGCCGAAGCCAGACCTCGGGCAAGGAATGTTATCCCCTCATCCTCACGGTGGGCGATTTTCTCAAGGCCGCCCGGCGGCCGGACTTCAGCCCCGGCCGCAGCGCCTTCTTCATGCCCGCGACCTACGGGCCCTGCCGCTTCGGCCAATACGGCCGCTACCTGCGCCTGGTCCTGGAACGCCTGGGCCTGGGCCGCGTGGACGTGGTCTCCATAGACCAGACCGGGGGCATGTACCGGGACCTGGACGCCGGGGGCGGCCAAGGCGAGGGCCTGTCGCGGAGACTCTGGCGGGCTCTGGCGGCCACGGACCTCCTGCAGAAGGCCTGGCGGCGGACCAGGCCCCGGGAGAACCAGATGGGGGCGGCCGACGCGGCCTACCACGCCGCCCTGGCCGACCTGGTCAAGACCCTGGAAGACGGGCGGGAGCTTGAGCCGGTCATGGCCCGGGCCCGCGAGCGTTTCGAGTCGGCCTGGGACCGCGACCTCCCGGCCGGGGCCAAGCCCCGGGTGGGCCTGGTGGGGGAAATCTATGTGCGCCACAACCCCTTCGCCAACGAGAACCTCATCCGGCGGCTGGAGGATTTGGGGGCCGAAGTGGAGGCCCCGCCCTTCACCGAATGGGTTTTCTACCTGAACTTCGTTAGAGCCATGAGAGCCCGGCGGGCCGGGGATTGGAAAAAACGCCTGGCGGCCTGGGCCGTGGGCTGGACGCAGAAAAGGGATCTGAAAAAACTGGCCGCGCCCTGGCAGGGGTTTTTCCCCCGGGGCGCGCTGGAGCCGCCGGTGGACGAACTCATCGTCCAGGCGGAAAAGTTCGTCCACCGCAGTTTCCAGGGCGAGGCCGTTTTATCCCTGGGCAAGGGGGTGGAATTTTTCAACCACGGGGCCGCGGGCCTGGTCAACATCATGCCCTTCACCTGTATGCCCGGCCAGGTTACGGGGGGGCTGACCATGAGTTTTCGGGCGGCCTGCCAGGGCCTGCCCTGCCTCAATCTGTCCTTCGACGGTCAAAGCCAGACCAACACCCAGACGCGCCTGGAAGCCTTCATGAGCCAGGTGCGGGCCTTCCGCGCGCGGGCGGAGGGCTGACGGCCCCGAAAGACTTAATTAAGGACGGCCACCGCGGGCGCGCCCGCGGGGCCGCAACCAAAACCAAGGAGTTTTCGTGAAAATTCTCATCAACGCCGTGGACCCCGAGGAATGCCGGGTGGCCATGCTGGACGCCGAGGGTCACCTCAAAGAGTATTATACCGATTCCAACCTCAGGGAACTCAGCCTGGGCAACATCTACAAGGGCGTCATCCAGAACGTCGAACCCAGCCTGCAGGCGGTTTTCGTCAGCTACGCCGGCGACCGCAACGGGTTTCTCCAGCTCGGGGACATCCATCCCGAATATTTCAGCGAGGATTACGGTCCGGCGAAATCCGGCCTGGATATCAGGAGAATCCTTAAGAAGGGCCAGCCCCTCCTGGTCCAGGTGCAAAAGGAGCCCTCGGAAATCAAGGGCGCGGCCCTGACCACCTACCTGTCCCTGGCCGGCCGTTTCGTGGTGCTGACCCCCGGCCGGGAGCATGTGGGAGTCAGCCGGAAGATAGAAAGCGAAGGGGAGCGGAACAGGCTCCGCAAGATAGCGGACGAACTGCCGGTGCCCGAAGGCTGCGGCTATATCGTGCGCACCGTGGCCGAGGGCCGGACCAAGGCGGAACTGGCGGCCGACCTGACCCAGGTCTTCAATCTCTGGGAGGACATAAGGGCCCGGGGGCGCGAGGCCCCGGCCCCCTCCCTGGTCCACCGGGAACACGACCTGGCCGTGAAGATTCTGCGCGACCACCTGACCCCGGAGGTCAAGGAGATCCTGGTGGACGACCAGGCCACCTTTGAAAAGGTGCGGGACTACGTGAAGGCCATAGCCCCGGACCAGGCCAGGATAGTCCGCCTCCACCGGGAAAAGCGGCCCATCTTCGCCCGGCACCAGTTGGAGGAACAGCTGGAGACCGTCTATCACACCAGGGTCAAGCTTAGGAACGGCGGCTCCATCGTCATCACCCCCACCGAGGCCCTGGTCTCCATAGACGTCAATTCCGGCCGGGGAGCCCGGGAAGGGGGCCTGGAGGAGACGGCCCTCCAGACCAACCTGGAGGCCGCCGAGGAAGTGGCCCGCCAACTGCGCCTGCGGGATTTGGGCGGCCTGGTGGTGGTGGACTTCATAGACATGCGCGAGGAAAAGCACCGCCGGGAGGTGGAAAAGCGCATCCGCGAGGCGGCCAAGCCCGACAAGGCCAAGTGCGATTTCGGCCACATTTCCAAGTTCGGCCTCCTGGAACTGTCCCGCCAGCGTCTCCGGCCCTCCATCGAGACGGGCAGCTACGTCACCTGCCCGGCCTGCCAGGGCCGCGGCCTGGTCAAGACCCCGGAAAACGCCTCCCTGGGCGCCCTGCGGCAAATAGCCCACGTCATGGCCAAGGGCGGGCTGGCCGAGGTCCGGGCGCGCCTGAACCCCGAGGTGGCCCACTATCTTCAGAATTACAAGCGGGTCGAGTTGTGGCGCCTGGAGGACAGGCACCGGGCCCAGATCATAATCCAGGGCGATCCCCTTTTCGCCCCCGGCCGCTGGGAGGTGGAGCCGGTCAAGCGCGGCGCGGAGGGCGGCGGGGCCAAGCCGGGCGAAGCGCCGGGCCGGGAGCCGGGGGTCAAGGCGGAAGTAACGGCCGGCCTGGAGGAACTGGAAAGCGGGGATATGGAGACGGCCCTGGACGAAGCGGCGGCCCCGGAAGAAGCGGCCCCGGCGGCCCGGCCGGACCGCGGCCCGCGCCGAACAGGGGAAGCCCGGGCTCATGCCTAGCCGGCGGCCGAGGCAGCCGAGCCGGGCCGGAAGCCGGACGGACATAAAAAAACAGGGGAAGCCCGGGCCCATGCCTAGCCGGCGGCCGGGGAAGCCCGGCCGGGCCGGAATCCGGGCGGCCGCAATAACCTTGGTCCTTATCCTGGCCCCGGCCTGCGGCGCCCTCAGGATCCCGCCCTACGGGACGCCGCCGCCCGAAAGCTACCTGCGGCGCCTGGTGCTGGTGGTGGAGCGGGCCGATTACCGCCCGGCGGCCGGCCTGCCCGTCCTTATTGAAACCGGCCCCTCGGCCGAGTTGTTGAGCCCGGCCGGGGGCCGGGGCCTCACCGACGCCCAGGGCCGCCTGGAACTGGTCTTCGCCCCCCGGCCGGGGCCGGTGGAAGCAGCCAGGGCCGGGGGGGACGTGATCGTGGATTACCCGGTGAAGGCCGTCCGCCGCCGGCCGGGCGGCCGCACCCTGGACATAGACGACCGGGAGACCTTCGCCCGTTACGCCGACGCCCCCTACCAGGGCCTCGACCGCGACCCCTCCGAAAACCCGGCCTATTACGTAATAAACTTGGAAGCTGGTGATAATATATGATTAAGCGAGGAGCTGATTTTTTTGAAAAATTTGCCGTAGCCTCTTTTGCGGTCGGCCTGTTTCAAAACAATGCCTTGGCCGTGGTTTTCGGTGTTTGCTCAATCATAATCAGTTTGGCTGTAACTTACCGGCTGGAAAGGAGTGGAAAATAATGGACGCCTATGTGTTGACCGGAATTTTTCTTTTGGCCCTGTGCGGCTTCTGTTTTTACCTTTTACACAAGGGCCACCGCGAATGAACATGAAAACCATTGACGTCCACGTGCATTTGACGCCGCCGGAAATAGCGGCCGACCGGGGCCGTTTTCTGGCCGGCGAGGGGCCCTGGGCCGCCCTTTACGCCGACCCCGGCGCCCGGAT
>JAITUX010000027.1 GCA_031286085.1 Candidatus Adiutrix sp.
GCCAGTACCCAGGCCGCCGCCTCTTCAGGCCCGGCGCATTCCCGCGTCGCCGAGCTGGCCAGGCCGGCCCGCCGGGCGGCTTTGGCGGCCTCGGCGGACAAGGGGCCCACCACGGCCAGATAATCAAGGCTCAGGCCGGCGGCCAAGCGGCCTATTTGACGATGAAAGGCCTTCCCCTTGACGCCCAGTTCCAGCATGTCGCCCAGAATGGCCCCGCGCCGGCCGCGGATTTTCAAATAGGCCATAAAGGCCAGGCCGGCGGACATGGAAGCCGGATTGGCGTTATAGGTGTCGTCCAGCACCCAAAGACGGTCATTGGCCCGAAAGGGGACCAGACGGCCGGGGAAAGCGCGGATCGCCTCCAGGCCCTCTTGAATCCGGTCCCAATCAGCCCCGGCCCCGAAGGCGGCGGCGGCGGCGGCCAAGGCGTTCCGGGCATTGTGGCGGCCCAGGAGCTTAAGTTCCACCCGGCGCCCCCGGGCCGCCCCGGGGCCATAAAAGGTGATGTTCTGGCCCGACAAGCCCTTGGCCTCAATCCGTCCCAGGCGGATCTCGGAGCGGGCCGTGGCCCCGAAATAAAGGCGGTTGCCGGCAAAGCGGGCGGCCTCGCGCCTTAAAAATCGGTCGTCATCATTGACCACGGCCAAGGCATCCTCTTTAAGGCCGGCGAAAAGTTCACCCTTGGCCTTGGCCACCCGGCTCAAGGTGCCTAGAAATTCCAGGTGAGCCGGCCCGACAGAAGTCACCAGGGCCACGTCCGGCTCGGCGATCCGGGCCAGGCGGGCGATTTCCCCCTCCGCGCTCATACCCATTTCCAGAACCGCGATCCTGGTTTCCCGGGTCAGACGGCCGATGGTCAGCGGCAGGCCGATGAGATTGTTGAAGTTGCCCGCCGTGGCCAGAAGATGCCGGTCGTAAAGCTTCAGAATGGCGGCCAGCATCTCCTTGGTCGTCGTCTTGCCGTTGGAGCCGGTCACGGCCACCACCCGGAGGGGCCGCCGACGCCTTAAAGCGTTGGCCAAATCACCCAAAGCCGTGAGGGTATCGGCCACGCGGATGGACCTGCGGCCGGCTTCGCCCGGAAGCTCCCGCTGGACCACCACGGCCAAGGCCCCTTTGGCCAGCGCCTCGGCCGCGTGGTCGTGGCCGTCAAACCTCGGACCGGGCAGGGCCACGAAGACCTCGCCAGGCCGGACGGTCCGGCTGTCGGTGGACAGGCCGCCCAGGGACCGGCCGGCCAGGCCGGGCAAATCATCTCCGCGGCCGAGGGTTCCCGCGTTTTCCAAAACCCAGCCCAGTTTGAGTCCCAGATTCCTCACCGGCCCCAACCCTCTTTTTTCAAGGCCTTCAACGCCTCTTCCCGGTCGTCAAGGCGAATCTTCTCCCGCCCGACTATCTGGTAATCCTCATGGCCCTTGCCGGCGATGAGCAAAACGTCCCCCGGGGCCAGGAGACGGATCGCCTCCCCGATGGCCGCCGGCCTGTCTTCGATGAGCATATAACCGCCGGGCCGCCATTCGGCCGCCGTAAGTTCGCCGGCCCGGAAACGGGGCAGGTTCAGAGGCGCCAAACCGGCCTCCATTTCGGCCAGGATGGCCCCGGGCTCCTCGGTCCGGGGATTGTCGGAGGTCAAGAGCGTCAAGTCGGCCCCTTGGCCGGCCACTTGGCCCATGACGGCCCTTTTGCCCTTGTCCCGATCGCCGCCGCAGCCGACGACCAGCAAGAGGCGGGCCGGGCCCAGCGCCCTAACCCCGGCCAAGGCCTGGGCCAGGGCCGCCGGCGTATGGGCGTAATCCACCAGCACCAGAGGGTCCCCCCCGATCCTTTCCAGGCGGCCCGGCGCCCCTGGACAAGCGGCCAGAGCCTCACGGATGGTTTCCGGCTCCAGGCGCAGGGTCAGGGCCAGGGCGGCGGCGGCCAGAAGGTTATAGGCGTTGACTTCGGCCAATAAGGGCGAGGTCTGCCGCCAACGGCCGCCGGGATGGACAATATCCATGGTCAGGCCTTCACGGCCGAGCTTTAAGCTTTCACCCTTCACTTCGGCCCGGCTTTTGAGACCGTAAGTCGCGGCGCCCTTATCCAGTTCCCCGGCCAGCCGGGCCCCGTATTCATCATCGACATTGATCACGGCCCGGCCGCCGCCGGGCCGGAGATGCCGATCGAAGAGAAGCTTTTTGGCCTGGTAGTAGCTCTCCATGTCCCGGTGAAAATCCAAATGGTCCCGGCTGAGATTGGTGAAGAGGGCCGCCTCGAAACCAAGGCCGGTCACCCGGCCCAGGGCCAGGGCGTGGGAGGAAACCTCCAACACGGCCGAGCGGCAGCCGGCCGCGACCATTTCGGCCAGGGTGGCCGACAACAGCGGCCCTTCCGGAGTGGTGTTGACGGCCGGCCGCACCTGGCCGGGCCAGCGGGAATTAACCGTGCCCATGACCCCCGGCCGGAGACCGGCCCGCCCCAAAACAGCCTCCAGCAGATAGGCGGTGGTGGTTTTGCCGTTGGTGCCCGTGAGACCGATCAGAATCAGCTTCTCTCCGGGACGGCCGTAAACGATGGTCGAAGCCAGGGCCATCAAGGGTCTCAGCCGGCTCTCGGCCGCCAAAAGCCTGGGGACGGGCAGATCCACGTCCTCGCCCCCCAGGAGAACCGCCGCCGCGCCCCGGGCCAAGGCTTCGTCCAGAAACTGCCGGCCATGAAACCTGGTCCCGGGAAGGGCGGCGAAGATCCAGCCCGGCC
>JAITUX010000043.1 GCA_031286085.1 Candidatus Adiutrix sp.
GGCCGGGCCTGGCCCACAAAGGCGTACATGTATTCCACGTCCACGCCCGCGGCGTGGAAGGCGTTCAAGACCCGGCTCAAGGCCCCGGGCCGGTCCGGCACTTCCACGGCCGCCACCTCGGTTATCTGGGCCTGGAAGCCCTGCTCGCGGAGGGCCGCCCGGGCCGCCTCGGGCTTGTCGGCCAGAAGGCGCAGCACCCCGAATTCCGAGGTATCGGCCAGGGACAGGGCCCGGATATTGATCTCGGCCCTGGCCAGCACATCCATCACCTCGGCCAGGCGCCCGGACTGGTTTTCCAGAAATATGGACAGTTGTTGAGCGCTCATGGAGCCTCCTTCATATTTTCCGGCGGTCGATGACCCGCTGGGCCTTGCCTTCGCTGCGGCCTATGGTGCGGGGGGAGACCAGCCGAACCAGGGCGGTGACGCCTAGGAACTCCCGGAGGCGGCGGGTCAAATCGCGGGTCAGGGCCTCCAGGTGGCGCACTTTGTCGGAGTTGAGGAAGTCCTCGGCCAACTCCACCCGCACTTCAATCTGGTCCAGGTTGTCCACCCGGTCCACCTGGATCTGGTAATGGGGCGAAAGCCCCTTGGTCTCCACCAGGATGGCCTCGATCTGGGCGGGATAGACGTTGACCCCCCGGATAATGAGCATGTCGTCCGAGCGGCCCAGGATGCGGTCCATGCGGCGGTGGGTGCGGCCGCAGGGGCAGGGCGAGGGATCCAGGCTGGTGATGTCCCTGGTGCGGTAGCGCAAAAGGGGGAAGCCCTCCTTGGTGAGGGTGGTCAGCACCAGTTCCCCGGTCTGGCCCGCGGGCAGGACCTCGCCGCTGTCCGGGTCGATGATCTCCGGCAGGAAATGATCCTCGTAGATGTGAAGGCCCCGCCGGCCCTCCAGGCATTCCATGGAGACCCCCGGCCCCATGATTTCGGACAGGCCGTAAACGTTCATGGCGTTGATGCGCATCTTGGCCTCTATGTCCCGGCGCATTTCCTCGGTCCAGGGTTCGGCGCCGAAGACGCCGGTTTTAAGGGGCATGACGTTCTTGTCGTGAAAGTCCAGGCCCTCTTCCCGGGCCGCGTCATAGAGGTGAAGGGCGTAGGAGGGCGTGCAGCAGAGGGTGGTGGCCTTTAAGGCGCTCATGAGCTGGACCTGGCGCCGGGTGGCCCCGCCGCTGGCCGGCACCACCATGGCCCCCAGGCATTCGGCCCCGTAATGGGCGCCCAGCCCGCCGGTGAAGAGCCCGTAGCCGTAGGCCACGTGGATGACGTCCCCCCGCCCGGCCCCGGCCGCGGCCAGGGACCGGGCCATTAGGGCGGCCCAGTTGTCCACGTCGCGGCGGGTATAGCCGGCCACGGTGATGCGCCCGGTGGTGCCGCTGGAGGCGTGGATGCGGATGAGGTTGTCCTGGGGCACGGCCAAAAAGCCGAAGGGGAAGTGTTCGCGCATGTCGTCCTTTTCCGTGAAGGGCAACAGCCTTAAATCGCCCAGGCCGCGCACCTGTTCCGGTTTCAGGCCGCGCTCGTCGAACTTGCGGGTATAAAAGGGCACGCAGGCGTAAAGACGGTGGCAGAGGTCCTGGAGCCTCCGCAGCTGCAGGGCTTCCAGTTCATCCCGGGGCATGGTTTCGTTACGGATGTCGAAAATCATGGTTTACCTTTTAAGGGTCAGAAAGCCCAAGGGCGGCAGGGTCAGGTTAAGGCTCTGGGGGCGGCCGTGGGAGGCGATGGCCTCGGTATGCTGCCCGCCGCCCAGGCCCACGTTGGAGCCGCCGTAATAAGACGAATCGGAATTGAGGAGTTCCCGGTAATAACCCCACCCCGGCGCGCCCAGGCGGTAGCCCTGGCGGGGCACGGGGGTGAAGTTGAAGACGAAGAGCAGTTCCTCTTCCGGCGCAAAGCCCCGGCGGATGAAGCTGACCACCGTGGCGTCAAAGTCGTGGAAATCGACCCATTCAAAGCCCTGCCCTTCGAAATCCCGCTCGTAGAGGGCCGGCTCGCGGCGGTAGAGGCGGTTCAGGTCGCGGACGAAAGCGGCCAGGCCCTGGTGGGGCTGGCTGTCCAGGAGTTCCCAGGACAGTTGGCCGTCGTGGTTCCATTCGTCCCTCTGGCCGAACTCGCCGCCCATGAAGATCAGCTTCTTGCCGGGCTCGGCGAACATGTAGCCCAGGAGCAGGCGCAGGTTGGCGCACTTCTGCCAGTAATCGCCGGGCATCTTGTCCCAGAGCGACCTTTTGCCGTAAACCACCTCGTCGTGGCTCAGGGGCAGGCAGAAATTTTCGTGGAAGGCGTAGAGCAGGGCGAAGGTCAGCCTGTCCATGTGGTAGCGGCGGTGGACCGGATCCTTGGTCATGAAGTCCAGCATGTCATGCATCCAGCCCATGTTCCATTTGAACATGAAGCCCAGGCCGCCCAGGTGGACCGGGCGGGAGACGGCCGGGAAGGCCGTCGATTCCTCGGCTATGGTCATGGCCCCGGGGAAGAGTTCGTAGAGCTTGGTGTTCAGGGTTTTGAGGAATTCCAGGGCTTCCAGGTTTTCCCGGCCCCCGTATCGGTTGGGGATCCAGTCCCCCTCCCGGCGGGAATAATCCAGGTAGATCATGGAGGCCACGGCGTCCACCCTCAGGGCGTCGATGTGGAACTTGTCCACCCAGAACAGGGCGTTGGCCACGAGGAAGTTCTTCACCTCGTTGCGGCCGTAATTGAAGACCAGGGTGCCCCAATCCCGGTGGGCGCCCTGGCGGGGATCGGCGTGTTCGTAGAGGTGGGTGCCGTCGAAGTATTCCAGGGCGAAGGCGTCGCGGGGGAAGTGGGCCGGCACCCAGTCCATGATCACCCCTATGCCGGCCCGGTGCAGGCGGTCTATGAGGAAGCGCAGGTCGTCCGGGGTCCCGAAGCGGGAGGTGGCCGCGAAATAGCCCGTGACCTGGTAACCCCAGGAGGCGTCGAAGGGGTGTTCGGCCAGGGGCAGGAATTCCACCCAGTTGAAGCCCATGTTCCGGAGATAGGCGGGCAGCTCTTCGGCGGCCTCGCGGTAGCTCAGCCATTCCCAGCCGTTCTTCTTGCGCCAGGAGCCCAAGTGGATTTCATAAACGCTCATGGGCTGATGGAGGAAGTCGGTCCTGGCCCGGTACTCCAGCCATTGGCCGTCGTTCCACTGGTAGCGGTCCAGGTCATAGACCACCGAGGCGGTCTTGGGGCGCTGCTCCAGCATGAAGGCCAAGGGGTCGGTCTTGATGAGCAGCTGGTTGTCCCGGGTGTGGATCTCGTATTTGTAGAGGGCCCCGGGGCGGGCGTGGGGCACGAACAGTTCCCATATCCCCGAGGCGCCCAGGGGTCTCATGGGGTGGCGGCGGCCGTCCCAGAAATTGCCGTCCCCCACCACGCTGACCCGGCTGGCCGAGGGGGCCCAGACCGCGAAAAGCACGCCCTTGACGCCCTGGTGGGTCAGGGGATGGGCGCCCAGCTTGTTGTATATCTGGTAATGGTTGCCCTGGCTCCACAGGAACACGTCGTATTCCGAAAGCGCCGGCCTGAAGCTGTAGGCGTCAAAGAAATGGGAGGGCCGGTCGCTCGGGGGGAATTCGGCCTTAAGGACGTAGGGCGCGAAATCATGGGGCCCGGGCCGGAAGCCCTCGAAGAGGCCGGCCTCGTGGATCCTGGCCAGGATGAGCTGCTCGGACTTGAAAAGAGCGGTCACCAGGCTGGCGCCGGGGATGAAGGCCCGGAAGACGATGCCCGGCCGGCCGCCGCGCGTTTCAGAGTGGGCGCCCAGAAAGCTGAAGGGGTCGGCCACTTGCCCCCTGATGAAGAGTTCCGCCTGGTCCATCGGCCTTGCCTCTTTCGGATGACGTTTGCCTTTTTCCTATCATATCATATAATAGACCGGGCGCACCAAACAATTTGAAAGCCGGGCGCCGGGGGCGCTTTTAATTCAGGGACCTTCCGGTCTCGGCAACCGGCCTTTCGCGCCGGCGCATCGTCAGCCGGTTATGGGGTCTGGGGCCATAGGCCCCAGAAAAACAAACTTGTCAACAATATTATTGACCCTGGCCCTGGCCGCCCTGCTCATCGCCCTTAACGCCATGTTCGTGGCCGCGGAATTCGCCTTCGTCAAGGCCCGGGCCACCCGCCTGGAGGTCCTGGCCCAGGGCGGGGACAAGCGGGCCCGGGCGGCCCTCTTCGGCCAGGCCAACCTCGATTCCTACTTGTCGGTCTGCCAGCTGGGCATCACCCTGGCCAGCCTGGGCCTGGGCTGGCTGGGCGAGCCGGCCGCCGCCGCCCTGCTCCGGCCCCTCCTGGACAACCTGGGCCTGGACAACCCGGAACTGGTCAAAAGCCTGGCCTTTATCTTCGGCTTCGGCCTCCTCACCTTCGGCCACGTGGTCTTCGGCGAGCAGGCCCCCAAGGTGGTCTCCATAAGGGCCGCCGAGGCCGCGGCCCTGGCCCTGGCCCGGCCCATGCTGGTCTTCTATTTCCTTTTCCGGCCCGCGGTCCGGCTTTTGAACGCCGCGGCCGACCTGACCATCCGGCTCCTGGGCGGGGCCTCCCTCGACCGCCGCGACACGGCCCATTCCCCGGATGAACTGAAGCTCCTGGTGGCCGAGGCCCGGGCCGGGGGGCAGCTGGACGCGGATGAAGCCCGCCTGGTCAACAACGTCTTCAACCTCGACCGCCGCCAAGCCCGCGACCTCATGGTCCACCGCACCCGGGTGGTCTCCCTGGCAGCCTCCGAGACCGTGGCGGAGGCGGTCCTGGCCCTGCGCGGCCAAAGCTTCTCCCGCCTCCCCGTCTATGAGGGGGACCGGGACAACCTGGTGGGCTTCATCCACGCCCGGGACATTTTGGGGCGGCCGCCGGATGAGCCCCTGGCCGGGTTCATCCGCCCGGCCCTGGCCGTCTTCGACCACGCCCCGGCCGACGACGTGCTGGCCCGCATGCGGCGGGAGGGCCGGACCTTCGGCCTGGTCTGGGACGAATACGGCAGCTGGCAGGGCCTCATCACCCTGGGCGACCTTCTGGAGACCATCGTGGGCGAGATCAAGGACGAGTTCGATCACGGCCCGCCCCGCATCAGCCCCCGGCGCGACGGCGCCTTTCTGGTGGACCCGAGCGTCTCGCCCAACGAACTCGCCGCCCGCCTGCCCCTGGATTTGGGGCCGGACGCCCCGGAACACTATCACACCCTGGCCGCCCTTCTGGCCGGACGCTTCGAGGACGGGGCGGAGGAGGACCAGGTCGTCAGAATTTACGGGGCCGACTTCATGGTCTTCAAGCGCGACGGCTCGGCCATCCGGCGTTTCCTGGTCCGCCAGGGCCAGGGCTGAGCCCTGGACCGGGGGCCGGCGGACAACGAGGCGGCGCGGGGCTTCTCAGCCGTAGCCGGAACAGGGCTTACGCCCGGGACCCAATGAAAATCACTATGGAAATGAGACAACTGGAAATATTCGTCCGCGTGGCCAGGGACCTCAATTTTTCCAAGGCCGCGGAAAAAATGAACCTCTCCCAGCCGAGCGTCAGCCTCCAGGTGAACGCCTTGGAGAAATGCCTGGGGGCGCAGCTTCTGGCGCGCAGCACCAAGGAAGTCTCCCTGACCAAGGCCGGGCGGGATTTTCTGCTCCACGCGCAAAAAATCCTGTCCCTGCGGGACCAGGCCCTGCGCAGCCTGGGCGGCGAAGACCTGGACGCGCCGGGCAGCCTGGACATAGTGTCCTCGACCGTCCCGGCGCAGCATCTCTTGCCGGAGATCATCGCGCCCTTCCAAAAACAGCGGCCCAACCTCATATTCCGCGTGGACCAGGCGGACAGCCGCCAGGTCGAACGGATGATGAGCGGTTTCCGCTACGATTTCGGCCTGGTCGGCACCTTGCCGGCGGAGGACCGCTTAATCCGCTGCCCGGTTTACGACGACGAACTGGTTTTGGCCGTCCCGAAAGAGGCGCCGGAAAGCCCTGAAGAGATACGGGGGAATTTTGCGGATTATATCCGGCGGGCGCCTTTCATCATGCGCGAATCAGGTTCCGGCACCCGGGCGGAGATAGAGTCGCTTCTTTCAAAGACCGGGCTGGACCCGCGCGATTTGCGTATCCGCGCTTATTTTTCGGATGCCCACAGCATCCTCCTGGCCGTGGCGCGCGGGATGGGCGTGTCCCTGGTTTCCAGGGTTTCCGCCGCCGGGTATGCCGCCTCCGGCCTGCTCCGGGTGGTGGAAATGAACAGCCCGCTCTTCCGCCGGCGGATTTACCTGGTGCATAACAAGGAGCTGTGGCTGTCCCCCCTGCAAAAAGCCTTCGCCGACCACGCCCGGCAATTCTACCGCCGCGAAATTTTTTAAGTTTTACGTGAAGCCATTCTTTTTTAGGGTGCTACTCACTTGACTTGGAATTTATTTTTTGGGAGACTGGGTGCCAGAGGTGAAACATGTGCAAGGTCACAATCTCGGCGTTCCAAGTACGGCTGACCTATCAAAGTCTAATCACGGTTTAAATGTAAGTTGTACTCAAATGGATAGTTCCAAAAAGGAGCGCTCAATTGGCACAAAAAATGACTAAATCCCAAACAAAGACCATAAAAAGACACAAAGTCACGAAATCAACAAAAAGAGCTGAGAGCCGTGCTCGATATTTCATACGAGAAAAAGCACAGAAACGCGGATGGAATATTAATCACCCAATCGACGGTGGCAATTTTTTAGAAGAAACGGAGATTACTAGATATTATCCCAACATAG
>JAITUX010000044.1 GCA_031286085.1 Candidatus Adiutrix sp.
GCGGCGTTGCCCCGGTGGTGGCGGATGACCACGCCCTTGAAGACCTGGAGACGTTCCTTGTCGCCTTCCTTGATGCGCACCGAAACGGCCACCGTGTCCCCCACCCGGAAGGCGGGCAGATCCAGGCGGAACTGTTCCTGGTTTATATGGTAGATAGGGTCCATCCGGCCAACTCCTTGGTTCTTCCCCGCCGCCGGGCCGATAAATAAAACAATATAGCCCATGCCG
Organism: Candidatus Adiutrix sp.; assembly: GCA_031286085.1. Taxonomy (GTDB): domain Bacteria; phylum Desulfobacterota; class Desulfarculia; order Adiutricales; family Adiutricaceae; genus Adiutrix. Next base: position 229 of record JAITUX010000044.1, read on the forward strand.
GCGGTTTAATCAAGAATTTTTTGCGGGGTCTTGGGCCGCCGGCCCCAGTAACCAGCGCTTCCTAATTCACCTATGGATTTCAGCCGGGTGCGGGTGATTTCCGGCCGCTCCCCGGCCGGGATGTCCTTGTCGGGGAAACGCTCATAGATGAAGTGCAGAAGCTCGACTATGTCTTCCAGGCTGGCCATGAGGTCGGGGTCGAAATGGCCGCCGGCTTCCCGGCGCATGTAGTCCAGGGCCGCGGCGAAGGTCCAGGGCTTTTTGTAGTAGCGCCGGGAGACCAGGGCGTCAAAGACGTCGGCAATGGCCGTTATGCGGGCCTCCAGGGGTATGGCCTCGCCGGCCAGCCGGCCTTCGTCCCCGCTCCCGGCGTAACCCTGGCCGTCCCAGCGCTGGTGGTGGTGCAGGACTATGTCGCGGGCCAGGGCGGATATTTCGCCCGGGTCGTCGCTCAGGATGGAGACGCCCAGCCGGGTGTGGTCCCGCATGACGGTGATTTCCTCGGGGGTGAGCCGGCCCTTTTTTTTCAGGATGAGGTCGCTTATGCCCACCTTGCCTATGTCGTGGAGCATGGCGGCCAGGCGGAGGCCTCCCTTATTGTGGCGTACGATGTCCGGCGGATGACCGTGGCGGTAGGCCCAGGCGTGGTAGAGTTCGGCGGCTATGGCACCCACCCGCTCGGCGTGGGGGCAGGTCTCGAAGGGGTCGTGAACCGCGGCCATGCGCAGAATGCCGTAAATGCCGTTGCGCTCCACCGCGCTGCGCTCCAGGCGGCCGGACACCTCGCGCACCAGCACCCGGCCGCAGCGTTCCATGTCGAGGCTGAAGGGGCGGGGGACGCGATACAGGGGGTCCAGGCTGTTGACGAGTTGCATCACCCCCAGGGTCCGGCCGCCGCTGTCCATGAAAGGCAGGGCCAGGAGGGAGATGGTGGCGTAGCCGGTCCGCCGGTCCAGGGAGTCGTTGAAGCGGTAGGCCGCCCCGGCCGGGAGAGCCCGCACATCCGGCAGGTTCAGGGGCTGGCCGGTCGCGGCGACGAAACTGACGATGGAATTGTTTTTAGCTATGGGCAGCCGCAGGGAGTAGTAGGCGTGGCGATGGGCCTCATCGACCGTAAACAGGCTGTCGTTGTGGAAGTAGGCCAGGACCAGGTCGTCCCCCTCCACCAGGAAGATGGTGCCGGCGTCGGCCCGGGTTATTTCCCGGGCCTTGGCCAGGATGCGGTCCAGGACCACCCTTTCGTCCCGGTAGGCCGAAAGTTCCTCCAGGAACTGGAAGAGCCGATCGGGCCGGCGCCGCAAGGCGGCCTTGGGCGCCCCCAGGGTCAGGCGCTGACCCTCCTGGCCGACCTGGATATCCAGGCCGCTTTGGCCTTTCAGTTCCTGCAGGGCCCTGTCCAGGTTTTCCAGTTCGTGGTCGCTCCGGGCCGGGTCGTGGTGGGTCAGCACCAGCCGCCCCAGCCCGGCCCGGGCGGCCGCCTCCAGCCAGTCTTCCCAGGCCGCGTGGCCGAAGCCGGGCCGGTAGTCGGCCAGGTTGTATTGGGCGTCCACCACCGCCAGGTCCGCCCCGCGCAGAAACTCCGCCGCCTCATTCCTGGCGGCCTCGCCGGGCTCTATCTCATGGTCGCCGGTGTAAACCAGGACGCTGTGGTCGTCCCTGACCCGGTAGCCCAGGCCGCCGCCCGGATGGCGGACGGCGAAGGCTTCCACGGCCGCCCGCCCCACGGCCAAGCGGTCGCCGGCCTGGACCAGGTGGAAAACCACCCGGCCCTGAAGCTGTTCAAAGGGCACGGGGAAAAAGCCGACCCGGTGCAAAAAGTCCGGCAGGTTGTCCAGCCAGGCCGGCAGGTAGAGGTTGGTTGTCCAATGGGGCATATGCAGGGGCTTGAAAAACCACAGCCCGGCGAGGTGGTCCACATGCCCGTGGGTGATGAAGATATGGGCCTCGCCGCTGTCCGGCGGGTTGGACCAGGCATCCCGAAGGCCAGTGCCGGCGTCAAGGATTATCCTGGTCTCGTCTTTGGTGTAAACCTCCAGGCAGGCGGTGTTGCCGCCGTAAAGCGAGGTGTCCAGGGTGGCGGTGGGTATGTTTCCGCGCACGCCTTTAAGCAAGACATCCATGGAAGAATCCCTGACCTTTCAAGAAACGCCGGCGGCTTCCGCGGCCCGGCCCCGGCCGGCAAATCCAGCAATCAATCAAACAATATTAGTATGTTATATTATAACCAAAGCCCAGGTCTTTTGCAATAAAAATCAGCCCGCGGCTTTCCGGCCCGGCT
>JAITUX010000049.1 GCA_031286085.1 Candidatus Adiutrix sp.
CCGCCTCCCCCGGCGGCGGCCGGCCGCCGGTCGGCGGCGCCGGCGGCGATTGGCCCGGCCGGATGCTGAACCGGCGCCAGCCTTACCAGGGCCGGGCCGACAACCCCTACCCCGGCTCCTACTACCCCGGCATCTATCCCCCATGAGCTTCAAGCGAATAAAAGGTCCGGCGGAGCCGACCTTTTATTCGCTTGGCTCTGTTAAAGGCGGGCCGGCTGCGCCGGCCCGCTTGTTTTTTGGGCGGCCGCAAAACTCCGCGCCGCTTCAACATTAGCCGGCGAAGGGGTCCAGGGGCCGCCGGCCCCTGGAGCGGCCTACGGCCTCAGCGGTTCATACCAGAAATTTTTGGGCGGGAGGGGGTGGTCCGGGTTCGGGGCGGAGACGCTTCGCGTCCACTGTTCCTCGGCCTGGGGCCAGGGCAGGTCGGAGATGAATTCATAGTGGTTGTAGGCCAGCCCCACGGTCAGGCGCGGCGAGTTTTCATTGCCGACCAGGACCAGGATGAACCAGGGGGCGGCCGTGGCCTCGTAAACATGGGCGCCTTTAGTTGACCAGATCTCCGAGATGGCGCCTGCTCCGCCCGGGACCCCAAGGCGCGTCCGGGGCGCTTCCGGCGGCGCGGCCATCCAGTCCAGGGTGAAAAGGCGGATGAACTCGTAGTCGTCCCCGGTCAGGGCCTGGCCGGCCAGCTCCTTTCCCGAGATGTCCGCGGCCCGTTCCAGGCGCAGAAGGAAGCGCCGGAGCGCGCCCTCCTCCGCCAGGTCTTCGGTAAAGATGTTGAAATGTTGAAAACTGGCCATCAGGAAGGTGGCCAGACGGTGCATCCGCCGCCAGAAGTCCGGGTTGGGTTCCACGAAACCCTTGACCAGGGGCGCCGGGGGCTGATCGGCCGGGGCCGGGCCGGGCCGGGCCGGGGAGGCCCGGCCCGGGGGCGCGGCCGGTGCGGGCCGGGCCGCCGCGATGGGGGCCAGGGGGGCCGGCAGGTCGGCCAGGCCGCCGAATATGGTTTCCAGTTCCTTGGCCGCGAAGGCCCAGCTCCGCATATAGAGCGGGTGCCCCGGGCCCTGGCGCCCGGTCAGGGCGGTCCATACCGGCCACCAAGCCGCGCCCAGGGAACTGAACCAGTATTCGTCCGGCCGGTCTTTCATACTTTTGGCCGCCTCTTCCAGGAAGGCCGGAACCGGCAGCCGGGCCGCCAACTGGCGGCCCGCCGACTCCGGGGCCGTCAGGGCCAACTGGCGGCCGATGGCCTCTTCCGCCTGGCTCTGCCGCCACAGGGCCGGCAGCCAGAGGGCGGAAACGGGGGGCGGCGCGTCGCCCGGCCAGAAGCTGATCATCTCTTCGGCCAGAAACCGGGGCCAACTCAGGCGCCGGGGCAGAAGCTGAACCGGGGCGGCCTGCCCCGGGCGTTCTTTTGTAAACAGGGCCGATTCGGCGGCGGTCCGGAGCCGGGCCAGAACCGCCGCCGAGGCGGCGGTGTCGGCCGTGAATTCCGGCACTTCGGCCTCTTTCATCAGGAACGGCGCCAATTCGGCCCAGCCCGGGGCCAGGGGCGGCCCATAAAAGAAATCGCTCAACTCCATAAGGCGGGCCAGGGCTTCCCCGGGAGCCGGCGGCGTGGCGGCCGGCGGCTCATAGGACAGGGCCAGGGCGAAGTTCAAGGCGTCGGCCAAGCCCGCTTCGGCGCCGGCGTCCCAGCCCAGCCGCTGAAACCAGGTCGCGGCCCGGAAATAGGCCCGGGCCGCCGGGTCGGCGGCGTAGTGGCCCCGGGGCCGGAATACGGCGTAGTCCAGCTCCGGGCCCAGATCGGCCGGAATCAGGCCCAAAAGGCCGGAGGCTTTCCCCTGGGCCAGACAGACCCGCCGGAGTTCGGTCTGCACCCGGGCTATGAGGCCGGGGGGCAGGGGCGGGCGCCGGGCGGCCAGGCGGGCCAGGGCGGCCTTGAGGTCATCCTGGCCGCCCGTGTTTTTTTCCAGGATGACCAGGGGCACCAGCAGTTGGGCCATGAGCCGTTCCCAGTTGGCGGCGCTCCGGCCGGCGCGGCCGGCCCGGCAGGCGGCGGCGTTGTCATAAAGGCCCTCCGTCACCGTGAGGAGCAGTTCCCGCATGGGTCCGGCCTCCGCCGCCGCCTGCCGGGAGGCCAGGTAGCGGCCCAGGGCGTGGATGAAGACGTCCGGCCCTATGAAACGGGCGTGTTCCGGGCGGCGGAGGGGTTCGGCCAGGGGGCCGCCCAGACTGTCGAAGGCGGCCAGCATTTCATCGTTCACCCCGGCGGCGGCCGGCCGTGGCGGGCGGGGGAGGAGGAGGAAACGGTTTTTCTCCAGGAATTCGGTTTCGGCCGGGCTCAGGGGGCCGATGGCGGCCAGGATCTCCCGGTGGTTTTTCGCGGCCGAAAGGGGGAAGCCGGCGTCTCTGAAGGCCGGTTTCGGCCCCGGTCCCGCCGGGGGGGGGAGGGGGGGCCGGGGCTGGAAGGCCGGTTCTTTAAGGGCGATGGAGTTATCGGCCCCCAGGACCGGAGGGGCGGCCTGGGCCAGGCTCAAGAACGCCGCGAGGCAGAGGACCGCCCAGGGCGCCGGCCGCGTCGCCTTAATTTGGTTTGACACTATGCCCGGCCTGGGTCATGAAATTTGCGCCCCAAGTAATAAATCGTCAGCAACCCGGTTGACGCCGCCCAGTATAACCGAAAAAAACCGGGCGGTCGAGGAGCGTTCTTCATTTGGATTTCGGCTTTGAATCGCCGGCGGCGGGAGGCGGCGCCAGAACGGCGGCGGAGAGGCCGGGGCGGAAGCTGTCTTCGGCGAAACGGCTTAGGGGCAGAACGGGATTCCGGCCGACCGACCGCAGGGCATGTTCCAGTTCGATGGGGTCGTCCGCGTCGAAGAGGCCCTCGGGAGTCACCGCCGTCCACCGGCCGCCCTCGGCGAAGGCCCAGGTGAGAAGCGGGAGTGGTTCAGGGCCCTTCAGTGACCATAGCCGGACCAGGCCGCCCCGGCCGAAGGTGAATAGGCGGGAGGCATCCCGGAGAAAGGCGGCCCCCAGGAGGCCTTCCGGATCGCCGGAGCGGCCGCGGGCTATTTCCCGGCCGGCGGCCAGGTTGAAGACGTGGAAGGAATAGCCGTCCAGTTCCGGGAAGACGGCCAGCCGGCCGGATACGTCCAAGGCGGCCGGGCTGAGCCGCCTTTGGCGGCCGGTCGCCGTGAGCCGTCCGGGGCGGCGGTCGGCCAGGTTTTCCCGGCCCAGGCTGACGAAGGGCCGGTCGGGCGCCGTCTTCTGGTGGAACAGTTCGGTCGGGGTCAGGCCGGCGAAGAGCCGGTCGGGGTCGTAGCGGCTCAGGCCGGCCGGACCGGCCGGCCTTAAGTGGTCGAAGTGCCAGAGTTCGGCCCGGCCCTGGGCCCAGCGGCTGGCCGCCCGGGGCCCCTGGGATTTGTGGTAGCCTTCGCTGGGTTGGGCCTCGGTAATGGCCAGGGCCCGGCCTTGGTCGCAGCCGAGGGCCAGGACCTGGCCCTCGGCTGCCTGATAGATAGGCTGGCCCGGGCCGCTCAAGTCGATGAGGGCCAGGGCGGGCCTTCCGGCCGGGAGGGAGTTGTCTTCCGGGGCCGGATTCGGGGTTTTTGAAAAGGTCAGGGCGGCCCAGAGCCAGTGTCCTCCCTGGTCCAGGGCCAGCCGGTCCACTTCTCCGGCCAGGCTGAACCTGAGAGACCCGGGCCGCCCCGACTTGAACAGGCGGACCTGCCGCCCCGAGGCCGCGGCCAGGGTCTGGCCGTCGCCGGAAAAGGCCAGGGCCGACCAGGCGGCCCTGGGCGGGGTGGCCAGAAGGACCGGGGCGGGCTGGCCCGGCGAAAGGAGCCACAGGCATCCGTCTTTCAGGCCGACCGCCCAGTGCCCGGCCGGGGTGGCGGCCCAGGCGGCGAGTTCAACCCCGGCGCCGGGCTCCAGGGGCCTGATGTGGAGAAAGCCGCCGTTCAGGCCGATTTTGGCCAGGAAGTGGCGGTGCTTGGCCGGGGCGTGAAACAGGGCCATCGGGGTCTGGTCGTCGGTCAGGAGAGCCAGGAGGCGGAGATCCCGGACCAGAAG
>JAITUX010000060.1 GCA_031286085.1 Candidatus Adiutrix sp.
CCGGAGCGTTTCTGAATTTCGCATCGACGGTGAAATAGCCGGCGGCGTTGGGCGCGTCGGCGGCCCAGCCTAACTGTTCGCCCCGGCTGGCGGCCGGGTTAAAATCCTGGGCTTCCATATCCTTTATTTTGCCGTTGGCGTCAAAAGTTATTTTGCCCTTCTGCAACAGGCCGGCCTGGGGAGTGCCGGTCAGGGGCCGGCCAGCGGAATCCAGCCGGTCGTCTTCATCCGGCTCGCAGGTGACTATATAGTCCCAGACGTTTTCAGCGTGGGGATTTTTCTGGTAATAGGTCGTGAGCACATGGGCGTTGCCGGCGGCGTCATAGACGATCTGGTGTTCCGCATGGCTGTAGTTTTTAGGGTCCATGGGCGGACTGAGACTGCCGTCCCAGGCCCCGGCGAAGCCGTTGCCCTCCCATTGCCATTGGTTCGCGGCGGGCACCCCGGTGCTGTATTGCCGGTAAACCGCGTCGTAGGTGTTGTTATAGGCCGTGGAGTAGGCAGCCTGGCCGGCCGCCCCGGCCAGATTATCCATGTCGGCCTGGGCCAGGGCGGTCAGTATGTTGAATTCATCAAGGGTCATCTGACCGCTGGAACGATTGGGCAAGGCCCCCGGCGCAACCAGACTCATGGCTGAAGCTATGACGACGGCCGGATCGCCGCTTAAGGCCGAAGTCCCGGGATTGAATAATTCCAGGTAATGTTCAAGGAAAAATTTGTTGAATTCGTCTTTGTTGGAGGCGCTCAAAACCCCGTATCCGGAAGGCTCCACGACCGCGGTTGTCGGCTGGTCAACCGCCGGGTTCCAGGCCGCCAGCGTGGCCGGCCCCCGGGCGGCCTGGCCGGCCAATTCAGCCCGCTCCTTGGCCAATCTTTCCGCCAGTTCGTAGGCGGGGTAATCGTAAACCGTTTTGGCATCGGCGTCCAGATTGGCGACCTGGCGCATGGCGGTGGTGGCCCGGGGCGGAAGGATAAGGGTGGTGATTTGCACGTCCACCGGCGAACCGAGGCGGACCGGGGTTTCCCCCGGCCTGGGCAGGGACATGGCCCAGCCTTGAAGTATGTTGCCGGACTGGTCTTCCATGTACCCGTTCCTGTCCAGGGTGAAGGCCCCGGCCCGGCTGTACATGATCTCGTCGGACTTGGGCAGGTAGTAGGACAGGCGGCTGCGGACGTTGAAGAAACCGTCGCCGGCCAGGGCCAGGTCCAGGGGCGACTCCGACCTCTTGAAGGCCCCCTGGGTGAACATCGACTGGATGGATTGAACCTGGGAACCGTGCCCCACCTGCCTGGTCGGGAAGGGCGCGCTGGCTAAAATGGTCTTGCTGATGAGGTCGCTGTAGTTGGTGCGCATGGTCTTGAAACCATTGGTTTCAACATTGGCCAGGTTGTTGGAGATGGTCTGCATCCCCGTGCCCAGCGCGATCATGCCGGTCGCGGCTATATACATGGAACTGAAGGACATGCCTCACCTCGCTGGAAGGACGCCCGGGGCAAACCGGGACGTCCGTCAAACGAGATGCAATAGCCGTGCCAGGGCTTAAAACAAGATATAAGTTTGATTTAATTGAAAGTTTAAAATGGCGGCTTGATTAAGGAGGGAAAAAACAGCCGGCCGGAACCGCCGGCGGCCGGGGAGAATTTTCCCTATTCCCCGGCCGCCTCCGGCTCCAGGGCCACAATCTGGCGGCGGCCGGCGAACCAGGCCCCCAGCCCCAGCCCGCCCCAGACCACGGCGAAAACGAACCAGAAGTTGGCGGAACCCAAGAGCGTCCCGAAGCTGTAGGGCAGCCAGGTCAGGTGATGGATTGCCCGGGCCAGGACCACGTTGAGCCAGAGAAAAAACAGGAACTTCTTAAGCCAGTCCAAGGCCTGGGGCCGTTCCGGGGCGGCCAGGCGGCGGAGAAAGGCCAGCGGCAGCCAAAAGGCGGCGGCCTGGGCCAGATCGGTCAGGTTCAAGACCGGCAGAAAACCGAAGAAGCCGGGCCGGTCGGCCGGATCCAGGGCCAAGGTCAGGCCTTGCCACAGGGCCAGGCCGACCAGAATTTGACCAGCAATCCGGCAGAGGCCGAGTTCTTGAAAAATGGCCAGCCGGGGCGGCCGGACGCAAAGGCCCAGAACTCCTAAAACGGCCGCCAGGCGCATCATGTCCCGGCCGAAGGCCGGACCGGTCTGAACCAGGGCCGCGCCGGCCTGGCTCAAGGCCAGGGCCAGGGTAAGTATAATGGCGTTGCTCCAGGCCGCCGCCGGTATGAGCCGCCGGGCCTGGTCCAGGCCCAACCCCTGGGCCAGAGCCCAGAGGAGCCAGGCGGCCGGGTTCAATTCGCCGAGGGGCTCGGTGAACTCGACCCCCAGAAAGGGCCCCAGGAAGCCCAAGGCCAGGGTCAGGGCCGGTATCAGGGGCAGAACCTGGGCCAGGACCAAGAGGGGCGGAGAACCTGGACGCCGGCTGGTCAGGAGGTCCGGGGCCAGCCGGCCGGCCAGCCAGAGGCCGAGACTGAAAATACTCCAGACGGCCAGGAGCCAGTTCAGGATGAACGATGGTTCCGCGCCGGCCGCCGCCAAACCCCAGACCGAGGCCAGGGAGCCGGCCAGCCAGAAAAGCAGCCCGAGGCTGATCAGAACGGGCTTGACTTCCGCTCGGCCAGACTTGGCGGCGACCTGGAGCAGGGCGCCGCCCAGGACCGAGGCGGCCAGGAAAGACTGGCTGACCACGGCGCCGGAAAAGCGGTCGGGAATGAGGGGGACGGCCAGGCCGGCCAGAACCAGTCCCAGAGCGCCGAGCCGCGGCCGGCCCAAGTGGGTCAAAATGACGCTTTCCAGGGTAAAAACCAGGCCAAGGCAGGTCCAGG
>JAITUX010000113.1 GCA_031286085.1 Candidatus Adiutrix sp.
CGCCGGCTAAAGGGGCCCTCGGCCCCTTGATATTTGCCGCCGGCCAAGCTATAATTTCAGGTGACATCCCGGTTAAGCTCTGGTTGAACCTTTAAGTCAAGGCCGGAAATAAAATACGAAAGGAGAAAAAATTGATGATAATTGATTTCGGAACGATAGCCACTTTTTTATTTGGCGTGTTCGTGGGCTTCTTCGTGGGCTACTTCTGTTGCGACAGGTTTAATAATAAGATAATCAAACATTTGATGAACGAAGATAATAAAAGTAAAGAAGTGGCCAACGTTCAATGAACTCTCCGCCTTTCCCGAAACGGAGCCGAAAACCATGACCGCCCGCCCGGAAGCCGTCCCCGGCGTCCATGTCCAAAACCCCCTGGTGGCCGAAGTGCGGTCTTTCCGGTCCGGCCCCGGCGCCCGGCCGCCCCGCCTGAACGTCCTTAACGTCCGGAACGACCCGGGCCCCCAATACGACGCGGTTATCAGGGCCCTGCAACGCTATTTCAATGTCCGTCCCCGGCGGCAGCCTACGGCCGACCCCCGCGACGAAGCCTCGGTGGCCCGCCACCCCCAGGGGCTTCTGCAGGCCGGCGCCCGCTGGAGCCAGGACATGTTTTACCAGTTCACCGACAACGGCGCGGCCACTTACCAGCTTCGGCCGGATTACCGGATCTGGGGCGGGACCCTGGATATGGCCCTCAATGGTTCGGGGTGGACCACGGTCTCCGCGCCGGCCGCCGCCGCGCCAGGAATGGCGGCCGACGATTCCGGCCATTATGACCCGGCCAACGCCGCCCAGGAGGCCCTGGCCAGAATCAACGAAATCCTGGCCGCCCACGACGGCTCCCGGCGCGAGGCCGTCCGGGTCGGGCCGCCCGCCCTGGCGGACAACCCCTATTTCGACCCGGCCTTCGCGGCCCAGAACGCCTTCCGCAAGATGCAAGCCGACCTGGCCGGGGGCAGCCCGGCCGCCAGGGCCGGAGAGGTTCAGGCGGGTCTGGATAGGGCCCAGAGTATCAGGGACGGTTTTTTCCGGTCTGGCCCAGCCTTGGACGCTCAAAACATTTAAGTCGCCGCGCCGGGCTTCGGCCATAAAAACCCGCTTTGTTGCGCTGTGCGCCGGCTAGGGGGCCCAGGGGCTGCCGGCCCCTATGGGTTGGTTCGCATGATGAAATCGACCGTCCTGGACGGCCTGGGGATCAAGCGCCAGACCGACAAGTCCAGCGCCTGGGGCGCGGCCCACGACTATCTGCGCAAATATGAATTCTTCTTCCGCCCCCTGCGGCGGGAGGAATTCACCTTCCTGGAACTGGGCGTCTTCAAGGGCGCCAGCCTCCTGACCTGGGCCGATTATTTTGAAAAAGCCGACATCGTGGGCGTGGACATTGAAGAGAGCGCCTTGGAGCGGGCCGGCGGCCGGGTTCGGGTCATCCTGGGCGACCTGGGGCGGACCGAGTTTCTCCAAACCCTGGCCGGCCTCGGGCCCCGGGTGATAATCGACGACGCCTCCCATTGGTGGCCGGACCAGTTGCGGGCCCTTTTCGTGCTCTACCCCGCCCTGGAAAGCGGCGGCCTGTATATCGTCGAAGACATCCAGACCTCTTTTGAGCCCCTGGCCGGCCATTTTTCAGCCGGTCTCGGCTTCCGACCCTTCAGTCTCCTGGCCAAGGTGGCCGAATACATGACCGGCAACGACCGCCCCGCGCCCATCTTTCCCGACCAGAAACTGAGGCCCCTGGAGCCGGCCGCCGAATTTCACGAGGAAATCCGTTTCCTGGCCGACAATACCGACGCCATAACCTTTCTGGAACGGGCCGTAATCCTCATAAAAAAATGAGGCGGGGCGGATAAGGCGGGGAAGCCGGCGTCTGGCCGGGCGGCGGTGGAAGAGTGGATTTCATACCAAGCCGCTTTCAAAATAAAACCCTTTTGAAAGCGGCTTGGCGTCAGGACAAAAAACTCACCGAATCCCTAAAATTCGAATTTCGCCTGCAAACTTCCCGCCAGGCCTTCCCGTTTCCCAGCGTAACCCTGGAGGCCCAAATCAAGAGACACGGGCATGGTTGTCGAAGGCTTGAAAGTCAAGCCGAGTTCCCCGACGCCCGTTCCGCCGCGAAGGGAAGGCGCGACGATGGAATCGCCGTTGGCCGTGGCCCGCGCCCGGCCGCCGAACTCGTAGTCGCAATACGCGCCCGCATAGGGGGCTATGTATTCGTTCACCGCATAGGAGAAACGCGCCCCGGAACGCAGTCGCCGCGAATCCGAATCCTCGAACCTGATTTCGTCCCCGGAAATGTTCACGGAATCGCCGGCCTGGCGGGTCCAGATGAATTTGCTGGAAAAATCCAGGCCGGCCTGGCCGCTCAGGTTCCAGACATAGCCCGCGCCGGCGTGGGCGCCGTAATAGGGGGCGCTGGTATTGTAGGCGGTCTCGCCGCCCTCGCTGTTGAGAATGTCCTGGCTGTGGAAATCGGTCTTCGCGCGCCCGATCCGCACGGAGGCTTCGCCATAGGCGCCGCCCGGCCCGGCCGGGGTTTCATAGCGGCCCAGGAGGCCGGCCCCGTAATAGGAGGTATCGCCCTCGCCCTTGACCGAGGGCAGGGAATCAAAACTGTTGTATGAGGCATAGCTGCCCCAGCCGGTTTCCAGGAAGGCCCCCAGGCTCAGGTCGGCGGCGTCCAGGGGCGTGCGCCGGCCCAGGCCCAGGAGCAGGGAAAAACCGTCAGCATCGACGTGGGAGTCGGTCTTGTAGCGGGAACGGCCGCCGCCTATCGCGCTGAAAGGCATAAGGTTTTGGCCCGGCGCGCCCGCGATGTTTTGGCCGCGC
>JAITUX010000068.1 GCA_031286085.1 Candidatus Adiutrix sp.
TTTTACGCCCCCGGCAAGCAGCGCGGGCAGCGCCGTATCGGCGGCAATAACAAACAGACCCTCCCGCCGCTCCAGCAGAAGGGGGATCTGAGCGTCCAGCGAGGGCCCCGCGGCGCAGACGGCGGCGTCGCCGGCCGCCGGCGGCGCCGAAACCATAAGGCCCAGGCCGACCAGGCCGAGTATAAAAAGCTGTCTGAGCGCGGCCTTAAGGCGCGGAGCCTGGTTTAACATGCCGGTAAGGCTGGGGAGCAAGGGCTTCATGAGTGTTCCCTTCCGGTATTAATCGCTTGAGGCTCCGCAGGCTCGGAAGGCCAGGAGCGTAAGGTCGTCCGAGGGCTGGGCCTGTCCGCGGAAAGCCAGGGTCGCCTCATAAACGCGGCGGTTGAGTTCCGCCGGGGTCGGGTCGGACAGGGATTGGACCAATTCTTCCAGGCGGTCCTGGCTGAAAAATTCCTTCGCTTCGTTCTGGGCCTCGGTGACGCCGTCGGTGTACAAAAGGCAGATTTCCCCCGCATCCAGGACGGCCTGAAACCCCAGGTAGTCCAGCCCCGGCCAGGCCCCGACCACCGGCCCGCTTAAGCCCTCCAGCCTGCGGAAGCCTTCGCGGCCTCCGGCCAGAAGCGGTTGGCAATGGCCTCCGTTGGCGTATTCCAGGCGGCCACAGTCAGCCTCCAGGAGTCCGATGAACAAGGTGACGAACATGGATTCGGGGTTGTTGACGCAGAGCCGGGCGTTTATCTGGTTCAGGGCCGCGGCCGGGGAGAGGCGGTTTTCCAAGGCCTGGCGCACCAGGGTTACGGTCATGGTCATGAACAGTGCCGCCGGCACCCCCTTGTCCGAAACGTCGCCGATGACCACGGCCAGGCGTCCGTCCGGGGCCAGGAAAAAGTCATAGAAATCCCCGCCGACTTCCTTGGCCGACTGCAAAAACCCCTGGACTTGGAAACCTGAGGCCGGCGGCAAGAGGTCCGGGGGCGGGAGTATGCCCATCTGGATGTCCCGGGCGGCCCCCAGTTCGCCTTCCAGGCGTTCCTTGGCCGCCGTGGCGGTCATCAGTTCCTCTATTTTCCGGCGCAGGGCCTGGCCCAGGCTGGCGAAGGCCCGGGCCAGCCGGCCCACCTCGTCGCCGCGGGTCAAGGGCAGGCCGTCCATGAGGCCGCCGACCGTCTCCGGCCGGCTGAAATCGGCCTGGGCCAGTTCCGAAGTCCGGGCGGTCAGGAGGTTAAGAGGCCCGGTCAGACGGCCTGAGAAGTAGAAACCGGCGGCCAGAACCAGGGCCATGACGAGGACGCCCAACCAGATGATGCGCCGGACTATGGCCCGGGCCGGGTCGTTGACCGCGCTTTCCGGTATGGCCAGAACCAGGCACAGGTCGAGGGGTTTGAAGTAGGTCAGCCGGGCTATGGTTCGGGCCTCGGCCGTTTCCAGGACAGTCTCCAGCTGGCCCGGGCCGGCGACCTCCGGCTTCAGGTCCGCCCAGGGGTAGGCCGGGAGCGGCTCCCCGTGCCTGGCCAGGATATGCCCGGCGCTGTCCAGAAGGGCTACGGCCAAGCCCGGCCGGAGTTCGCCGCCCTCATTCAGGTTCTCTTGAAGGCCGGCGGCGATGAAGGCCAGGTCCCGGCCCTGGCTTCCCGTTTCATCCAGGCGCATGAGGATAATGACGATATTGTCGCGCCTTAGGTTGGGGACCAGGTACATCAGGAAAAAACAGGGCGAATCCTGGCCGGGCGGCACGGTTTTGAAAACCGCGAATTCGCCGGTTCCGGCCAGGGCCGGGTTGGTCACCAGGCCGGCTAGGGGCCGGCCGGCCAAGTCCTTAAGTCCGGCCAGGTCACCGAGGGATTTGAAGAAACCCAAGGGCTGGGCCAAATCCCTCCCCGCCTTCACGCTGCCCACCATGAGCCCGAAACGGCCCAGCCGCCGGACCTGGTTGTCTATCATCAGGTCGCGCTGGGGCACGCTCATGGTTTCCAATTCTTCCCAATTATGGCTGACGAAGGTTCCGAGTTTGCGAAGAACCTCCTTTTGCGAGATGACGTTGGTGATCTCCCTGGTCAGGAAAATCAGGTATTGGTTGTCCAGGTTGGCCTTGATCTTGTCCGAAGTGCGGCGGATGTCGGTCCAGGCCGCTTCCAGGTAATCGCGCCCCAGGCCGCGGGCCGTGTAGAGGCTGAAGGGCAGGATGGCCAGCCCGACGGACAGGGCCAGGAGGGCCAGGAGGCGCTGCCTTAAAGTGAAGGCGCGTTCAGCCATGGGCGGGTTCGTTCCCGGCCCGGTCAAAGGCCGGGGCTGGCCTTGCGCTTTCCGGGTTCTTCTCTTCCGGGTCGAAGGCCGGTTTTATCAGGACGCCCCAGTTGCGGAAAGCCTCGGCTATGCTCCAATAGGAGGGCTTGAAGCTGATGGTCTGGCCCACCCGCGGTTCCTCGGCGCAGTCGGTTATGTCCAGGACCAGGTACCCGGCCGAGATGCCGGCTATGAAAGCCCCGGGCAGGCGGCAGTTCAAGCCGGACAGAATGAAATCGCCGTGGCCGCCGTTCTGGATGAGGTCGGCGGCGCTGTGAAAACGCCCCAAATCCAGGAGCGCCCGCCGGCGTTGACCGGGACGGGGACGGTCCGGCGGCTCCGGCAGGCCGGCGACATGGCCGGCCGGGCCGGCCCCGCCGTTCAGCCCTGGGCCGGGCCGCCGGGTTCTTATTTCCAGCACCTCGGCTTCCAGGCGGCAGACGTCCGTCCGGAAGGGCCCTCCCGGCAGGGCCGTTTGGCGGTAGATGTCCTCGCCCAGTATGAAGGGGTCGCCCAGGCGCAGTTCCGTAATGACCCCCGGCCCGGCCTGGTCCACCCAGGCGGCCCAGACCGTGCCCCCCAGGCTTATTTCCGGCTCCGGGCCGCCCGCGAAAACGGACCGCAGAGCCCGCAGATCATCGGCCAGCCTCTGGTCGGGCAGGCGGTGGCCCAGGCAGGTGGTGGTGGCCCCGAAGCCTTTGACGGTCAGGTGGGGGAGGGTCCGGGCGTAGTCCAGGAGTTCCGGCAGGTCTTCCGGGTTCACCCCTTCCCGCTCATCGTCCAGGTCAACCATCAACACCACTTCGTGTTTGCGGCCCAGGGCGGCCGTGGCCTGGTTCAGGGCGGCCAGGACCTCCGGCACGGCCTGGAAGCTGCGCTGAAAGGTTTCGGCCGTCTGGCGGACCCGGGAGAGGGCGGTCAACTGAATGAGACAGCGGCCGGCCGGGCCAAGGCCGGCCTGGTCCGCCTCCGCCGCTTCGGCGCAGCCGAAGCGGGTGAAGGCGCCCGCTTCGGTAAGGGCGGCCACGGCCGCCGGGTGGCTGGCCACCGCCTTGAGGACCGGCAGAACCGATAGGCCCCAACGGCCGGCCAGCCGCCTGACTTGGCGGGCGTTGTGCCTCAGGGCGTCCATATTCATAACCAGGGTCGGCAAAGGATATTTCCCGATTAGAGACCTTCTTCAGCGGCCTGGGCCGGGCGGGGCTTGAACTCTTCCAACTCCAGGTCTTCCCGGCGGACGGCCTCCCTGGCCTGTTCCGCCTCCCACTCTTCCCGGTGAACCGATAGTTTTCGCCGGGCCTGCTCGGCCGCCCGCCAGGCGGCCCGGGCGGCCTGGACTTTTTGCTGGGCCTTATCCAGGGCCAGGGCGGCTTCCCGCACCGCTTCCGCCTCGGCCAGTTCCAGTTCCTCCAAAAGGGCCAGGCCGGCCTTGAACTCGTCCATTTCCTGCCGGCTCAGGGTTTGATCGAGGATGGCCAGCCAGCGGCGCTCCCTCTCTTCCCGATGCCATTGCTTATATTCTTCCAGCCGCCTTTCGCGGGCGGCCAGGGTTTCGGCCGCGGTCCGGGCCTCGGCCTCGGCCGCCCGGAGAGCCTTCTGGGCCGCCTCTTCCCGGAAACCGCGCAGTTTCAGAAGGCCGGCCAGAGGATACACGCTCAGTTCACGGCCCGGCCCAGGGCGGCCAGGGTGTCCGCGAAGGCGCTCTTTTCGTCCAGGCCCTGCCGCAAAAAGCCGTTGACCGCGCCGATTTTGGCCAGGGCCTGGTCGGCTTCGGCGTCATTTCCCGGCCGGTATTCGCCGAGCTGCACCAGAAGCTCGATTTCGGCGTATTTGGCCAGGATGGCGCGGAGCTTCCCGGCGTCCCGCCGGTGTTCCGGGCTGGTGATGGCGGTCATGACCCGGCTGACGCTGGCCAGGACGTCGATAGCCGGGTAGTGGTTGGCCGCGGCCAGCTTGCGGGAGAGCACGATGTGCCCGTCCAGTATGGAGCGGGTTTCGTCGGCGATGGGTTCGGTCATGTCGTCGCCCTCCACCAGCACGGTGTACAGGGCGGTGATGGAGCCCTTTTCGGAATTGCCGGCCCGTTCCATCAATTTCGGCAGGTTCGAAAAGACCGAGGGCGGGAAACCCCGGCGGGTCGGGGGTTCGCCGGCGGCCAGGCCTATTTCCCTTAAGGCCCGGCCGAAACGGGTGACCGAATCCATCAGCAGAAGAACCTTCTTATCCTGGTCCCGGTAATATTCGGCTATGGCCGTGGCCGTGTAAGCGGCCTTGAGGCGTTCCATGGAGGAGCGGTCGGAGGTGGAGACCACCAGCACGCTTTTTTGCCGGCCTTCCGGCCCCAGGTCATGCTCGATGAACTCCCGCACTTCCCGGCCCCGTTCCCCGATCAGGGCCAGGACGCAGACCTCGGCCGCCGAACCCTTGATGATGCTGGACAAGAGGGTGCTCTTGCCCCCGCCGGCCGCGGCGAAGATGCCCAGGCGCTGGCCTTCGCCGCAGGTCAGGAGCCCGTCCAGGGCCCGCAGGCCCAGGGGCAGGGGCTCCTTGATGAGCCGCCGGGTCATGGGATTGGGCGGATCGGCATAGACCGGGTAGAACTTTTTCGCGGCCAGGGGCGGCCCCCCGTCCAGCACCCGGCCCAGGCCGTCCAGCACCCGGCCCAGAAGGTCGTCGCCCACCGGCACGGACTGGACTTCGCCGGTGGGGATGACTTCCGTGTCCGGGGAAATTCCCTGAAGGTCGCCCAGGGGAGTCAGGAGGGCCACATTCTTGACGAAGCCCACCACCTCGGCCTTGAGTTCCCAGGTCGAGCGGGGATTTCGCAACAGGCAGACCTCCCCCACCCGGACCCCGGGGGCCAGGGCCCGGATAATGGTGCCCACCACCTGTTCCACCCGGCCCCGGACCTCCACGGTCGAAATTCCGGCCACGGTTTCTTCAAGAAGGGCGCTTAAGTATTCCAAGGCCATGGTTTCATGTTTTCCCTTGGAGCCAAGCGGTTAAAAGGTCCGGCTCCGCCGGCCTTTTAAGCTCTTGAGGCTCTCATCTGATTCGGCGCAGAAGGGCCTTTTCCAGATTTTTCAGTTGGGTTTCCAGGCTGGCCTCCACCACGCCCAAATCGGTTTCCAGGAAGCAGGAGCCCGGCGCCAGGTCCGGATCGGCCCGGACGTCCAGGAAGTCTCCGCTCTCCGTCCGGGAAAGGAGGCCGGCCAGGTCGGCCCGCACCGCCGCCTCATCCCGGGCCGCCACCCGGATAAGCACCCTCTTCTGGCCGCGCACGGAGGCCAGGGCCTGCCGCACCAGGCGCACAATGCGTTCCCGGTCGTCAAGCTCGCCGATGAGCTTGCGCGTCACCTCGCCCACCAGCCGCACCAGTTCCACTTCCAGGGTTTCCAGGTATTCCACCGAACTTAAGACCGCCTCCATGATTTTATCGGCGTATTCCATCTGCCCGGCTTCCCGCCCGGCCTGGTAGCCCTCTTCATAACGTCTCCGGTAAGTTTCCTCGGCCGCCCGGGCCGCTTCTTGGGCCTCGCGCCGCACGGCTTCGGCCAACCGGCCGGCCTCGAAAAAGAGGCCCGCCTCCTCGGCCTTGACCAGGAGCTGGCCCGGCTTGGGCCGGGGTCGGCCGTTCAGCAATTGAAACAGGGTCGCCATGAGGGGGCCACTTCCGTCAGCAAAATCTTTTTCAGCCAGGGGAAAACCCGGCCGGCCAGGCCCTGGTCCGCTATCCGGCCCGGAACCTGGTTTTCCAGGCGCCGGCGGGCCGCCCAGGCCGAGCGGAGTTCTTCGGGCCATTGGGCCCGGCCGATGTTCAGGGCCATGCGGCCCAAGGCCTGGGCCTGGTCCCGGACGCCGTCGTCTTCCATTTCCGCCTGTTCCGCCTGAAAGGCGGACCTGAGACTCCCCAGTTGGTAGCGGCCCCGTTTCAAGGCGTAGCCGTAGAGTTCCGGCCCCCATTCCGCCCGAAGGCGGCGGCAGGCGTCCCCTTCTATGGCGCGGGCCGCCCGCTCGGCCAGCACGGCCGCGCCCCATTGGAGTTCCAGCCCATCCGTAACCTCCGGCGGCAGGAGGGCCAGGCGGTTTATTTCCGGCTCAAAGCACCAGACCGGGGCTTCCATTGGCTCATCCCCCCGGGGCCGGAGGCGCCAGAGCCGGGGTGTGGCGGCCAGGGCCGCCGCCAGGGGCGTCCCTTGGGCCGGGCCGAAATCCGGGGGCTTGGTCAGGCCGTTGAACTCCAGAACCGCCCGGAGGAGTTCGGCCCTATCCAGAAGGTAGGTCCAGTCCGCCCAAGCCATTTTCAGCCTGGCTTCGAGACGGCCCGGCGCCGAAAGCGGATCAAAAATCCCACGGCCGCGGCCAGGACCGGGAGGCTGAAGAAGACCAGCCAGAACAGGCGGTCCCGGCCGAGCCAGCCTTTCTCTTCCTGGCTCCGGCCTTCCGGCCAGACCAGGCTCCCCCGCACCGGCACCAGCATGACCGAGACCCGTTCATAGTCCAGGCCCGGAACGGCTTGGGCGCATATTTCCCGGATTTTGCCGGCCAAATCCGTCACCGGGGAATCCGGGGCGTGGCGGATGAAGACCGCGGCCGAGGCCGGGGTGCTCTGGCCGGTGGCGGCGTCGTGGCGGGCCAGGACCACGTGGGTCCTGGCGGTCAGCACCCCGTCGATGCGGGAAAAGGTTTCGGCCAGTTCCTGGGAGGTGCCGAAGGCCAGGCGGGCCTGCTCCTCGGTGGGCGAGGCGATCATGCCCTGGCCGGAAAAGACCTGCCCCAGGTTCTGGAATTTATCCCGGGGCAGGCCGTAGCTCTTCAAGAGGTTAAGGGAGCGCACCAGGTCGTCCTTGTCCACAAAAATGACGAAGCCGGACTTGCCCCGGGCCGCCTTGTCGGCCGAAAGGCCGTTTTCCAAAAGGGCGGCCAGCATCAGGTTGGCCTCTTCCTCGGGCAGTCCGCTGTATAGTTCCTGGCGGCAGCCGGCCAAGGCCAGCCAAGCCAGGACACAGGCCGCCAAGGCCAGTCGGCGGAGGCCGGGTGAGTCGGTCATGGCTTCTAATCTCCGGCCGACTCGAAGGCTCGGGCCAGGCCCTTGGCCGGGCTGTCCCCGGGAATCCGCTCCAGGGCGGCCGAGGCTTCGGCCGTCCGCCCGGCCAAGGCCAGGGTCAGGCCCAGAATGGCCAGGGCCTCGGGATCGTCCGGGTTTTTGGCCAGCACCTCATTCCGCAGAATGGCTTCGGCCGGCGCGAACTCGTTGACCGCCGTGTGGGTCAGGGCCAGGCCCAGGAGGGTCGGGGCGTGGCCGGGCTTGTAGGCCAAAAGGCCCTCCAGGAGCGCCCGGGCCTGGGCCGGGCGCCCCAGGTGGACTCCGGCCAGGCCCAGGTCCAAAAGGCGTCTGAATTGGGCGTCGCTGATCATTTAGGTTAGGTCCTCAACTGCTTCTCTGGGCCAGGGTTTTCAACATCTCGGTGGTGCTCTTGGCTATGTTGGAGGTGGCCTCCATCATGGCGTTGTATTGTCCCAGCTTGAAATTGATGCCCAAAAGCTCCTGGTCGGAGATTTGTTCGGCCTTGGAGGCGTCGGTTATCGTTTTGGATAGGCTGTCGCTCTGGGTTTGAACCTTGCTCATCAGGCTGCTTACGGCGTCCAGCATGGAAGTCATGGTCATTCCTCCTTGTTTCGGTTTCAACGGCCGAAGAGGTCGTCGGCCAGGGTTTCGGCTATTTCGCAGGCGGTCAGCAGGCCGCGGGCCGGCTCAAGGGCCTCGGGCGGCAGCCCCTGGTCGAAGCTGGTTTTGACTTGGCGGCGTATTTCGAAAATCTCCTCGCGGAGGATCTTGAAATCGGCCAGGCCGCCCGGGCCGGATTCGGCCAGATCGAAGGCCGATTTGAAGGTTTCGGTCATGGTTGGTCCTCCAGGGGGTGAATGGTCGTTTTATCGCCCAAGGTGAGTTCCAGGTGGTCGGCGGCTATGCCGGCCAAGGCGGCCCCGCCCGGCAGCACCCCGCCGATGAAGAATTTCTGCCCGTCGCGCAGGGTTATGAAGGGCAGGGGGCCCAGGTTCACGCTCATTACCTCCAGCCGGGATTCCGTGGGGGCCGCCGACGAGGCCGGCGTCCCTGTTTCCGACGACGCTTCCAGGACGGCCGCCGAGGCCAGTTGCACGGCCAGGGGCGCCCCGGCCGCCTGGCGCACTTTTTCCAAGGCCAGGTTCAAGCGCCGCCTTTCTTCGGCCGTGGGCTGGAAAGGCAGGCGGACCCGGCCTTCCAAAAAGACGGGGGCGACCCGGTCCAGCCCGGCCAGCCGAAGTTCCCTGGTCAGGGCCGGCGCAATCTCCGGGGCGTGGACCACCCGGCGCTCGGCCTCGGCCAGGCCCTTAATATCTTTCTCCAAATCCTCAAAAACCTGGTCTTCCACTTGGGCGTCCCTCATATAGACGGCCAGGCGCAGCCGGCCGTCGGGCAGAACCCCCACCTCCGGGAAAAAGCCCCGGTTGTTCATGGTCTCCCGCACGGCCCGCAGGCGGTCGGCCAGGATGCGGACCTCCAGGCGCACCCTGTAGGGCTGGGCCGCGGCCAGCCGGGCTATCAAGGCCATTTCTCCGTCGTCCGCGGCCTGGCCCCGGATGACCAGAGCCTCCGGCCCCGGTTCGGCCCGGACTCCCTCCACGCCGTTCTGGGCGAAAAGGGCGTTGAGCCGTTCCGCGGCCGAGGTTTGGTCAAGCCCTTCGCCCAAGCCGCCCAGGAGCAGCCCGCCCAAAAGCAGCACCAGGATGGCCAGCCCTAGCCAGAGGGTCCAGCAGCCGGCCGCTGGTTCTTCGGCCGGCCGGTCGGAAGCGGCCTCGGCCGGGGGTTCGTCCAAGCCGGCCTCGGCGGCCGGGGCCGAAGCCGGGGCTTCTTCCTTTTCATCCGCGTCCGCCCGGGCCAGGCCGGCAAATTCCAAGGGGGCCAGGGTGATGGCGCCCCAGCTTTCGCCTTTGGGCCGCCAGGCCAGGGCCGTGAAGCCCAGGCTCAAAGCCTCGCCCGGGGGTATAAGCCCCCCTTCCGGGGGGAGAGGCCGGCCGGCCAGGGCGGCTTCCCCTTCCAGGGGCCGGGCCGAGACCGTCGGCCCGGCCCGCACCGTCAGTTCCAAATGGCGGCCGGCCACGGTATCGTCGGCGGCCAGGATTAGATCGGCCTCGTCGGCCGAGCCCACCAGATAGACGCCTTCGGGCAGCTCCAAGGCCGCGCCCAAATGAGGTCCGCTCAGTATCCGCAGTTCCGCCCTGGTCATTTGCGCCGGCAGCCTCCGCCGGTGCGGAGGACAGGTTCCCGGAGTTCGTAATCGGCCTGGGTCGGGCTGCGGGAGAAACTGGGCTCGTCCAGGCGGCTCGGCGCGGCCGGGGTTTCGCCCAGGCGGACCACCCGGGGGGTTATGAGCACCAGCCTTTCCATGCGCCGGGTGCCCTTGACGGAACTCTTGAACAGGTGCCCCAGGACGGGCACGTGCATCAGAACGGGCACCCCGGATTCGCTATTCTGCAGTTCCTCGAAGTAGTAGCCGCCTATCAAAAGGCTCTGGCCGGCTTCGATGACGGCCTGGGTGTTTATCTTGGTCTGCTTTATGGGCGGCATGGCCAGGTTGCCGCCCGCGGCCGAACCGGGGTCGGCCATGCCATCCTGGACCGTGACCAGGAGCCTGACCGAGGGCGGCCGGTCCGGCTGGTCGATGATGTGCGGGGTCACCCGCAGCACCGTCCCCGATTCCACCTTGAACAGGTCCACCTCCTCCTGGCCGGACACCGGGATATAGTAGGTGTAGGTGTCCTCCAGGGTGGCTTCCAGGTTGTCCGCGGTCAGGACCGAGGGCCGCCCCAGCATCCGGGCCTCGCCGTTGTTTTCCAGGGCCCGGATGCGGGCCAGGAAAAAGCGGTCGCCGTGGGTGTAGATGGTGGAGAGCAGGAGGCCGGCGCCGTCGGGTTGGCCCGCATCCGGCAGCGGGTTGTAGCTTCCGCCCGCGGTGTCCTGTTCGGCCCCCAGCCCCCAGTTTCCCCACCCGTCGGCGGTCCCCCGCCCCTGCCAGCCCACGCCCAGGTCCCGCTTGAACTCCGTGTTGATATCCACGATGGCCGCGTGGATTTCCACCAAATTGACCGGCTGGTCCAAGTCCTCTATGACCTGGGCGTAATAGGGCATCCTTTCCGGCCGGTCCTGGACGACCACGGCGTTGACCCGGGGGTCGGCCATGATGTTCACCGCCCCCTCCACCCCGGCCGGGCCGGCCGCGTCCGCCTTTTCCTGGCCTTGGGCTATCAGGCCGGTGCCCTTCAGCTTCTCCACCGTGGGCCGGTTCACGGTCACGGAGGTTCCCACGGGCCCCTGGGTCTGGCCCGTGAGCATGGCCCGTAGAATGCTGGCCACTCCGGGTATGGTCACGGAGCGGTCCTGGCTGTTGACGGTCTGGTCGTCGGCCGAGGCGTATTTCAGCTTGAACACGCGCATGACCGTGTTCTGGGCCTTGCCCTGGTCCACGGCCGCGGCCGCGGCCTGGAGCGCGGCCAGGTAGGCCGGGGGCCCGGCGGCCACCAGGGGGCCTTCGCCCTGGGGCTGGCGCGGGGGCAGTTGGGGCGAAATCGCCCCGGCCGCCAGGAGCCGCTCGTAGAGCTGGCCGGCCGTCAGATTCCGGGGCTGTAGGATGACCTGGCCCGCCTCGGAATCGTGGTAGAAATGGAGCGTCGCCCCGCTCAGATACCAGCGCAGGCCGTAGGCGGCGCCCAGGCCGTCCAGGAAGGTCTTGGGTTCCACCTCCTGAAATCGGCCGTTGACCAGGCCGTCCACGGCCGGGGAAATCTCGGCCTGATAACCCTCCGCCCGGGCGAAATCCGCCAGCACCAGCCTAAGCGGCTCCTGGCGGGAGTAATGGGTGTAGGGCCGGGTGAAGGGCCGCCCGGGCAGGGGCTGGGCCCCCAGGCCGGCGGCCAGGTTCACCAGGGCGAGCCAGAGGCCGAAGGCCGCGACCAGGGGCCTCATGGCTTCAACCAGAGCCCGGGGAGGCCGGGGGGCGGGCCCGCCTCGCCGGGCGTCATTTTGGGCCACCAGTCCCAGTCGTTGAGGAGGGCCTGACAGGACTCGGCTATCCTCTCCGGGCCCGCCTCCTTCAAATCCAGGGCCAGGTGCAGGTTGAAGCTCCGGCCGTCGAAGGAGAGAATGGCCGCCCGGCGCTTGGCCGCGGCCGCGGCCGCCTTGGCCAGGCCGGCCGCTTTCTCTTCCGGGTCCTCCCCCGGGGCCAAGGCGGCCAGGCGGGCGGAGAAGAAGAGGCGGCGGTCGTCCGGCGAGAATATTTCCAGGTCCGGGCCGCCCTCCAGCTCAAAGCGCACTCCTCCCCCGGGGCGGGCCGCGGGGGGCGGCCAGCCGGTGGCGGCCACAAGGGCCTCGATGGCGGCGTCAAAACGGCTCAAGGCCTGGTTATCCCGTCTCCATGGCAATCATCCGGGAACCGGGGCCGGCGGCGCCGGCCCGGGCTTCCATATATCGAAGGTCATAATTCCACCAATTATATATTTATATACCTTTTGGCCAGGGGAGGCAACTGTTATAATCAGCCCAGAATTTTGGCCCGGGCCTGGTTCATGCCCTGCTGAATGGCGTCGCTGGCGCTCAGGGTCTTCTGGATGAGGTCGGACCAGGAATTGTTGAATTCCTTCAGGATGTCCCGGTCGGCCTTGAGCCTCTCGGCCTTGGCTTCCAGCTCCTTTATGTTCGCGTCCATGAAGGTGCCGGTGGATTGGCCGACGGCCCCGAGGGCGCCGGAGACGCCCTGGAAGATGGACCCGGTGGCGGCCATTTGCTGGGACACCATTTTGAGGTCATTGCCCCCCTTCATGCCGATGCCCAGGGAGACGATGCCGCCGGCGATGTTGACGGCCCCGCTGACCACGCCCATGACCAGTTGCACCGCGGCCTTGTTCCGCATTTCCGAGGCCTGTTCCTCGATGTTGGCCACCACTTCCTCGGTCTGGAGGTTTATCATCTCCTTGTTGGCCTTGCGCTGCTCGGCCGCGTCCTTGGTGATGAGGGCCATGACGGCCGCCCCGGGGGAGAGGCCCCCTTCGCCCAGGATGTCTATGAAGTAGTCCAGGCCGGGCTTGGCCAGGGCCGGCATTTCGTTGAAGGAGAGCTTCTGGCCGTCCAGCTTGTTGGCGGCCAGGAAGTTCTGGAAATCGGCCTCGGTCAGGCGCGAACCCTTCTCCTTATACAGCTTCTCCAGTTGCCCCTGGAGTTCCTGGAAACGGGCGGGCTCGAGATTGGCCCCGTTATCCACCAGTTTTATGCCGTAGCTCATCTTGACAACTCCTTACGCCACGCCCGCCGGCGCGCTCAGGTCGCCGCCGCCCAGTATCGCGGCTTGGGTCTCGTTGTTGGCCTTGACCAGTTCGCCGACCTTGGCCAGCATATCCTCGAATTTCTTCATAATGGTCTTGAGGAATTCCTGCTCCACCTCGGTGGCCTCCTGGAGCCGGGCCAGGATGGCTTCCAACTCCTTGGAGGTGACCCGGCTCTTATCGATGCCGTATTGATTCACGGCCGCGGCGATGCCCACGCCCCCTTCGGCCATCATGTTGGCGGCGCTGATGATATTGGTGGTCACGCTGACGAC
>JAITUX010000233.1 GCA_031286085.1 Candidatus Adiutrix sp.
TGCTGGCCTGCGAAAGCTGCCGCGCCCCCTTCGCCACAGCTCCGGAATGGGCCAGGCTGGGCGGCGATTTCCCCCGCCTCTGCCCGGCCTGCCGCCGGAAGGCGGCGGCGGGCGGCCTAAAGGCCGGGCTGAGCTGGGCATCTGATTGGAAACGCTGATTAATTGCCAGCGGGAGGAGTAAGGCATGTCCGAACCAAAAAAATCTGAATTTGAAAAATCAGAATTTCACAAAACCGCGGCCGAATGCACCATGTGGACCGAGGAAGCCGGCCGTCTAATCGAAAAGGCCCGCGGCCAGGGCTTGTCCCTGGCCTGGGACCGCCTGGAAAAGCAGACCCCCCAGTGCAACATCTGCGAACAGGGCCTTTCCTGCGCCAAATGCGTCATGGGGCCCTGCCGCCTGATCCCCGGGCTGGATAGGGACAAGGGCGTCTGCGGGGCCGGGGCCGACCTCACCGTGGCCCGCAACTTCGGCCGTTTCGTGGCCGGCGGCTCGGCCGCCCACTCCGACCACGGCCGGGACCTCGTGGAAGTGCTGCATCATATCGGCAGCGGCGGCGCCCCGGGCTACGAGATCCGGGACGAGGCCAAGCTGCGCCGCCTGGCGGCCGAAGTCGGCCTTGAATCCTCGGGCGAGGTCAAGGCCGTGGCCAAGGCCCTGGCCCGGCGCCTGGGAGAGGATTTCTCCAGCTTCGGGCCGGGGCTGGCCTTTCTCCAGCGCCTGCCGGCGGCCCGCAAGGCCCTGTGGGACAAGCTGAACATCACCCCGCGCGGCATCGACCGCGAACCGGTGGAAATGCTGCACCGCACCCACATGGGCGTGGATTGCGACCCGGTCTCCCTCTGCCTCCAAGCCGCCCGCACCGCCCTGGCCGACGGCTGGGGCGGCTCCATGGCCGGCACTGAAATCTCCGACGTCATCTTCGGCACCCCGGCCCCCAACAAGAGCCGGGTCAACCTGGGGGTCATCAAAAAAGACCAGGTCAACATCCTGGTCCACGGCCACAACCCCTTGGTCTCGGAAATGATCCTGGCCGCCGCGGCCGATCCGAAGCTGCTCCAGGCGGCCCGGGAGGCCGGCGCCGCCGGCCTCAACGTGGCCGGGCTCTGCTGCACCGGCAACGAACTCCTCATGCGCCGGGGCATTCCCATAGCCGGCAACAACATGATGACCGAGCTGACTATGGTGACCGGGGCGGTGGAAGCCATAGTGGCCGACTACCAGTGCATCATGCCCAGCCTGGTCGATCTGGCCCAATGTTTCCACACCAAGTTCATCACCACTTCGGACAAGGCCCACTTCCCCGGCGCCGAAACCTTCCACTTCACCCCCGAAAACGCCCGGGAACTGGCCGGCCGGGTGGTCGGCCTGGCCATCGAGGCCTTCAAGAAACGCGACCCGGCCCGGGTGGACATCCCGGCCGAACCCATCGAAATCATGAGCGGCTTTTCCAACGAGGCCATCCTGGGCGCCCTGGGCGGCACCCCGGCCCCCCTCATCGAGGCCCTCAAGGCCGGAACCCTGCGCGGCGCGGTGGGCATAGTCGGCTGCAACAACCCCAAGCTGAAACAGGATTACAGCCACGTCACCCTGGCCCGGGAACTCATAAAGCGCGACATCCTGGTTTTGGTGACCGGCTGCGCCACCTCGGCCATGGGCAAGGCCGGGCTCCTGGTTCCCGAAGCCGCGGCCCAAGCCGGGCCCGGACTCGCCGGCCTCTGCCGCACCCTGGGGATCCCGCCGGTTCTCCATGTGGGCAGCTGCGTTGACAATTCCCGCATCATCCATCTCTGCGCCGTCCTGGCCAACGCCGTCGGGGTGGATATCGACGCCCTGCCGGTGGCCGCCTCGGCCCCGGAATGGTATTCGGAAAAGGCGGCGGCCATCGGCCTCTACGCCGTGGCCACGGGCGTCACCACCCACCTGGGCCTGCCGCCCATGATCCTGGGCAGCCCGGCGGTGACCGACCTGGCCGTAAACGGCCTCAAGGACGTGGTCGGGGCCGCCTTCCTGGTCGAGCCCGACCCGATAAGGGCCGGGGAAAAAATCGACGCCCACATCAGCGCCAAGCGGCAGGCCCTGGGTTTGTCCGGCTAACGGAGGGGAGACCATGAAGGCCCAGAAAACCTTACAGATCAACCCCGCCCGCTGCATCGGCTGCCTGAACTGCGAATTGGCCTGCGCCAGCCGGGACTGGGGGGAGTTCTTCCCTTCGCCCTCCCGGATAAACCTGGTGTTTTTCCGGGCCGGGGGCCAGGTTCCGGTCAGCTGCTTCCAATGCGACTCCGCCCCCTGCCTGGCCGTCTGCCGCGCCAAGGCCCTGAGCCGGGACGAGGACGGCGGGGTGGTGGCCGCCAACCCCGAACGCTGCCTCGGCTGCCGGGCCTGCGTCTCGGCCTGCCCCTTCGGCAACATAAGCTACGCGCCGGCCGGCCGCCGGGCCGTCAAGTGCGACCACTGCCAGGGTTCGCCCCGCTGCGTGGCGGCCTGTCCTTCCCGGGCCCTGGAATACGTGGAGGAGGACGCGGCGGTGCGGAACAAGCGGCAGGTTTTCGCGGCCGGCGTCCTGGCCGCCGCCAAGGGGCTTTAAGCGCCGGGCCGGGGGGAGAGCCCCAAGGTGCGGCCGGCGGCCGTCAACCTGGCCCGGGATATCTGTCTCCGGCTCATTGAACACCGGGGCCTCGCCCCGGAGCAGCTGCCCTGGGCCCTGGGCTTTCTGGCCCGGGCCGCGGAAAACCTCATGGCGGCCGAAGCCGGCGGCCCGGAGGGCCTGTATCCGGCCCGCCTGGCGCGGGATATGACCTTAAAGCTCATCGAGCGGAACCTTTCGGCCACGGTGGAAGGGGCGGCTGAAAGCCTGGCTGAAAACTGGCGCCTGGTGAGGCGGGCGGCCGAGGGCTTGCCGCCCGCCTCGGCCCCGGCCGCCTTGGCCGCGGCCCGGGACCTGGCCCTTAAATTCCTGGAAACCGGCCGCCTGGCCCGGGCGGATTGGCCGGACATGTTTCTGCGTCTGGCCCGGGTTGCGGCCGGGCTGCCTGAAGAAAAGCCCTGATTAACGGTCTTAAAGAACTGTTCGCAATTAAAAGCGCCAACGGCGCCGCCTGGCCAGGGCCGCGGCCGGGCGGCCCGAAAAGGAGTCCCCATGATTGACATAACTCCCCTGGCCCGGGAAAACCTGACCGCGTTTCTGACCGGGAAAAAACTCCCCCTTA
>JAITUX010000262.1 GCA_031286085.1 Candidatus Adiutrix sp.
TGAAGGGGCTGCACGAATACGGCATCCTGTCTAATCCCAAGGTCAGGTTCCAGGGCGCCGAAGCCGGGCTCATGTCGCTCATCGGGGATTATCTGCAGAACTGCGAGGCGGGCCGCTCGACGGCCCTGTATGGCTACGCCCTGCACGTCGAGGTGACCGGAAGCCGGGCCGGGAAAAGGAAACGGGCCATATTGACCCATACCCACCCGGCCTCGGACGGCAGTATTCCGGATTGGGCCGGCTTAAGGGCCTATACGCGTAACGTCGGCATCCCCTTGGCCATCGCGGCCGAATGCCTGGCCCGGGGCCGGGTGAAAAAAACCGGCGTCCTGATTCCGGAGGAGGCTTTCGTTCCGGAGGAGATTTTTGAGGAATTGAAAAAGAGGTCCATATACGTTCATGAGCAATGGTCTGATGATTAATGGTCTTTTTGTCTAATGTCTGGGGCCGTCGGCCCCAGACCCCATAGCCGGCGGACAACGGGTTGGAGCCGAGCGATGTAAAGGCCCGGAAGCTTAACGCTTCCGGGCCTTCCGCTTTATCTTGACCTGGCCGCAGGCCAAATCAGAATGTGTAGCGCACACCCAGGATCACCTCTAATCATTCCGGCCAAGGTCAGGGCCGGTGAATCTTATTCAGCAGCCAGGCCATGTTCTGGCCCAGGGTGATCATGGTCTCTTTGGCCTCCCCGTCCTGGTTCACTTCGCCGGGTTCCCGGCCCACCCCCAGGTTCCAGTAGATGGAGCCCACGGTGAACATGCCCATGATGCCGAAGAAATGGTTGATGGAATCGTAGGTATGCACCTGACCCGCCCGCCGGGCGACCACCACGGCCGCCCCGACCTTGCGGGTCATGAGCCGCCCGTTGCCCAAGGTGACGAAGCCGCCCCGGTCGATGAGGGCCTTGAGTTCCGGGGTCAGGTCGCTGAAATAAACCGGCGAGCCCAGGATAAGGCCGTCGGCTTCAATCATCTTGGCGATGACCTCGTTGACCGGGTCCTGGTCCTGAACGCAGCGCCGGTCCCGCTTTTCCCAGCAGGCGCCGCAGGCCTTGCAGCCGGCGACGGACCGGCCGCCCAGCTGGAAAATCTCCACTTCCACGCCGGCCTTGGACAATTCCTCCGCGGCCCAGCCCAACATTATGGACGTATTGCCTTTGGGCCGGGGGCTGCCGTTGACGGCTAAAACTTTCATGAGGCACTTCCTTTCATCAGGGCACGCAGGGCTTGATTTCAACCGGCAAGCGGTCTTTAAGGGCCTCGGCGAAGGTTCTGGCCATGGCGTCATCGCCGACTATTTTGTTGAAATGCATGGGAATGGCCACGGCCGGGGAGATGGCCAGGGCGGCCTGGACCGCCTCTTCCGCGGTCATCACATAGGTGCCGGAAACGGGCAGCAAGGCCACCTGGGCCTTTATTTCGCTCATCTCCGGTATGCAGTCGGTGTCGCCGGCGTGATAGACGCTCAGGCCGTCCAGGGTCACGATGAAACCGAGGTAGTTTTGGGCCCGGGGGTGGAAATCCTTGTTGAGGTTGTAAGCCGGCACGGCCTGGATATTTACGCCGTCGATTTCAATCTCGTCGCCCGGCGCCATGACCTTAATATGCGTGAACCCTTCGGCCTTGAGCTTGGCGGCGGCGGCCGGTTCGGTGACGATCTGGGTTTTGGGGCCGCTCAGGGCGCGGACCGTGGGCGGGTCGCAGTGATCGAAGTGGTCGTGGGTGATCAGGATTATGTCGGCGATGGGGCCGCCGGCTTCCCAGGGGTCGAAATAGACGAGGCGGCCGCCGCTTAAGCGGAAACCGGAATGGCCCAGCCAGGCCAGGCGGTCGGTGTTGGTTTTCATGTTTCCTCCTGTTTGGTCGTCACATCAGCATTTTCGGGGCGAAGGCGCGTCCGGCGCCATCCCCACCACAGGCCGGAAAAGGCTAGCAGAAAAAAGGCGTAAACCGCCAGCAGCCATTCGGCCATGTTCAAGCCCCCAAGGCGCCAGCCGTCGGCCCCGCAGGGGGCCGTGGGCGCGAAATGGGTCGGCAGCCAGCGATCCAGCGGCAGCCCCAGGGGAAAGCGGACGGCCGAGGGCGAACAAAGGGCGTAGCCCGGGGCCGCGGCGTTCAAGTATATCATTTCCAGCCGGATATCCCAGATCAGGCCCTGGACCAGGGCCCAGATTATGATCAGGCCGCCTAAGAGCCGGCCGGCGGGGCGGCGGGGCCATACGGCGGTAACCGCCGCGCCCAAGGCCACGGCCACCATGGAAAACCTGATCTGGACGCAGAGTTCGCAGGGCCTTAGTTTCAAATGGCCCTGAAAATAGGCGTAGGAGAAAATCTCCAGCCCCAGGGCCAGGCCGCCGAGCCCTAGCCAGACCAGGCGCCGCCCGGGGTCAAGCGGGCCGGACCAGAACCCCCCAAGGTTCGCCGGTCCTGGCCGCCGGCCCGCCTCCTTGGAAAATAAGGGCCGCATCTTTTAAGGGGCGGGCGTGATCGCGGCCACTTCAAAACCGGCCTCGGTCACCTCAGCCCTCAGAACCTCGTCGGCCAGGTCGGCCGTAAAGCTGACCACGGCGCGTTTGGCGGCCAGGTCCACTGCCGCTTCGGCCACGCCGGGCAAGGCCCGGAGGGTTTTTTCCACCTGGCCGGCGCAGTGGCCGCAGCTCATGCCTTCAATGAGCAATTGTT
>JAITUX010000070.1 GCA_031286085.1 Candidatus Adiutrix sp.
CCCGAAGCCTGGATGAACGCCTAAGGCAGGGGCGGCGGGAATCGGAGGCCTGGCCGGCCAGGGCGACTCTGGTCTCGGACCTGGAACGCCTGGCCGGGGAACAGAAAGAGGCCGCCGAAGCCCTGGCGCATGAAAAAGCCCAACCTTTCCCCACACCGGATCAACTTATATCCGAAGCCCCCCTCGTCCTGGCCCTGGCCTCCGACTTGGCGGGGTTCGGCCATCTCTTCCCGGCGGTCTTGCGTCTGGCCTCCCTCCGGCCGGATACCACGGCCCGCCGACACTTGGCCGGCCTGGTCCTCAACGCGGAAAAACACCTGGTCAGCATGGGTGATTTCACCTTTTGGCCGGTCCGGAGCGGCCGGGCGCCGGCCGGGCCGGAAGCGCCGGACCGCCCGGCCTGGCAGAGCTTCAAGGTGGCCGAGGAAAAAAGTGAACTGCGGGATTTTCTGGCCTCGGGCGGCCTGTTCTAGCCTCAGCCCCCGCGGCCGAAGGTCTCCGCCCCCCGCCTGGCCCGCCTGGAACTGGGGCTCAAGACAGACCCGGCCGCCCCGTCGGCCGCCGCGGGCCTGGGTCTCCGGGCCTTGGGCGAAATGGGCCCGGTCAACCCGGCCAGCGCCTTGGCCGTGGCCCGGGCGGCCCTGAGTTTCGCCCGGAACCGGCCGGGAGAGCCGGCGGCCCTGATCATGACCGCCTCGCCGGCCCAGGGCCGCCTCATAAACCTCATGCTAAAGGACCTGGGCGCGCCGCCCGGCCTGGTCCTGGCCGGCGAACCCCAGGCTTTCAACGGCTGGCCCCGGGTTCCCCTGGTCGTCCTGGAACCGGCTTTTGAAACGCCTCACCAGGGCCATCCCTGGGCCTGGCCCACCTTCGGCCGCTGGCGTATGCAATTGGCCTGGTCCCTGGCCGTGGAAGAAATATGGCTGGCCGGGCGCGAAGACTGGCTCCGGCGCCTGCCGGCCTCCGCCCCCCTGGCCGCCCTGTGGCGGTCAGCCCGGCAGCTGATGCCGACCCCCCTCCTTAAGACCCAGAACGGCCTCCAAATCATCTCTCAGGCCCGGAAGGAAATCTGGGCCTTCCTGCCCGCGCCACGGGCCGACTGGTGGCCGGCCTGGGAAGAGCCCCTCCTGGACGCGGCCCGCCGCCGCTTGGCCGTGACCATCCTGACCGCCCCCCCGGGACCGGAAGACGACTCCGAATTCTTCAGCGCCGCCCTTAGAAGACTGGGCGCCCACCACTGTCATGTGGGGCTGGCCTCGGGCTTCCCCGGCTTCCTGGCCGCGGCGGACAACCTCCGCCTCGCCTGGGGCGCCGAGGGCCCGGATTTCCAGTCCGGGTTCCTGCCCCTGGCCGCCCCCTTCCTGGCCGGGATACTCCAGATCAAGCTAATCATTGAAAAAGTGGGCCGCCGGGGCGGCGGGCTCAAGTCCTGCCGCCGCTGCGGCCGGCCCCTGGTGCTGATCAACCAGAGCCAGTTGCGCGGCCTGGGCGACGAACAACCCCTCCAGGTCAGTTGCCTGGGCTGCCACCCGCCCGGGCGCCAACGCCTGGACGAAATGCGCGACCCCTTCAGGGACCCGCCCATATGCGGCCAGGACAAACGCACTCCCTACCAGCGGGTCCGCCAGGGCCGCCACCAGGAGGTCTGGGCCTGCCCCCGGCATCCCGGCGGCCCGGACTGTCCCTCCTATAGGGTTATTCTGGGAGACTGCCTTTGAAGGAAGCCGAGACGGCCGGCAATGAGCCAGCTACTTAAAAACATAGCCACGGGTTTCAAGGCCCTCTTGCCGGGCGGCGACGAACAGCCGGTCACCGTCTTTGAGGGCGATTCCCCCTTCCACCACATAATCATCCGGGACGAAGGCCCCTACCGGACCATGTATTTCAGCGGCCCCGGAGGCGAGGAGGCCGAAACGGCCATTAATCGCCAAGACCCGGGCCAGGTCGTCTTTGAATATCCGGGGCTCATGCTCACGGCCCTGGCCCTGGCCCGGGGCCGACGCATCCTGCTTTTGGGCCTGGGCGGCGGCTGCCTGCCCGGCCTCTTCGCCCGCTTCATGCCGGAGCGGGAACTGACCGTGGTGGAAGTCGATCCCCTGGTGGAGGAACTGGCCAGGACCTATTTCGGTTTCGAGCCCGGCCCCAACGTCCGCCTGGTGCTGGCCGACGGCCGCGACTTCCTGGCCGGACAACCCCCGGCCGCCTATGACCAGATATGGCTGGACGCCTTTTCCGGCGACTATGTGCCGCCCCCCCTGTCCGGCCTGGCTTTTCTGGAGTTGTGCCGTGACCGCCTGGTCCCGGGCGGCCTTCTGGCCCAGAACCTCCACCGGAGCCGGACTTCGGTCTTCCAGGATCAGCTCAAGACCACCCAGGCCGCCTTCGGAACCTTTCTGGCCCTGGAGGGCCGCCGTTGCGGCAACGCCGTGGTCCTGGCCCGGCGGCCGGAGCGGCCTGGCGGCCAGACCTCCTGGCGGCCGGCGGAACTCCTGGCGGCCGTGAAGAATTTCGGCCCCCGCCTCGGCCCCTATGATTTGACCGAGGAACTCCGCAAGGCCAAGGCTTTCCGCCTGGACCCCCAGGCCCGGGTCATCCCCTAAAGCATCAACCCCCAAGGGCCCAAGAAGACGCCTATACTCATCGGCCGTCCTTGGCCTCCCCAGCCAGTTCACCCTCTTCCAGAAAATCAAGGGGCTGAAAGTGATGGCTCCGCCATCCCTTTCAGCCCCTTGATTTTCTAAGAGACGCGGCGCGCGCTGTGGTATTTGCGGGCATAGTAATCGGAATCCAGCCGGGAAATGATCACCGTCTTGCCCTGGCCCGGGGCGTGGATGAATTTCCAGCCGCCCAGGTAGATCCCCACATGGGTGACTTCCCGGCCCGGGCCGGTGGCGAAGAAGACCAGGTCTCCGGCCCGGAGGCGGTTCTGCCTGACCTTGCGCCCCACGGCGGCCTGGGTGGCCGCGGACCGGGGCAGTTCCAAGCCCAGGCGATGATAGACGAAATAGGTCAGGCCGCTGCAGTCGAAGCCCAGGGGGTCCTCCCCCCCCGGCCGATAGGGAACGCCCAAATAGCGGCGGGACTCCTTGGCCGCGGCCGCGCCCAAGCGGGAGGAATGCCCCCAGCCGCAACCGCCGGCCACGCCGGCCAAGGCCAAAAGCAGGGCGGCCGTTACGGCCGCCTTACAAGCCAAACGCGCCTTCACGGTGCAATTCACACTCGGCCACCACCCCCCGGCCGGCCGCGGCCTAAAGCAGGCTCTCCGCCGTCATCTCCGGCGGCACGGGCAAATCCATGAGCCTGAGCACGGTCGGGGCCAGGTCCGAAAGCTTGCCCAGCCGGTCGGTCAGCCGCCCGACCGGCTCCCGGGCCGCGTAAAGGCACTCCACCGGGCAGACGGTGTGGCTGGTCTTGACCAGCCCGGTCTCCTGGTCGATCATTTCCTCGGCGTTGCCGTGGTCGGCGGTGATGAGCACCTGGTAGGAACGGTCCAAAAGGGCCGGGACGACCTGACCCAGGCACTCGTCCACCACTTCCACGGCCCGGGTGGCCGCCTCCATCACCCCGGTGTGGCCGACCATGTCGCAGTTGGCGTAGTTGATGACGATGAAGGGATAGTCCCGGGGCAGGTAGTCCTTCAGGAATTTCTCCGTGAGGATGTAGGCTTCCATTTCCGGGTGGCTGGCGAAGGCGGCCGGATCGAAGCGGCCCTTTATCTCCACCTGGTCTTCCAGGGGGAAGGAATGGGTGGACTTGCCGTTGAAGAAACTGGTGACGTGGCGGAATTTCTGGGTCTCGGCCAGGCGCAGCTGCCGGAGGCCGCCGGCGGCCAGCACTTCGCCCAGAATCCGGGGCAGGCCCTCGTCGCCGCCTAAGGGGCCCAGGAGATACTCGGTCAGTTCATCGTAATAGCGGGTCAGGCCCAGGTACTTGACCCGCGGCCGGCGGGGCGGGCGGCCGGGATAGGCCGGGTCCAAAAAGGCCTGGGTCAGCTGGATGGCCCGGTCCTGGCGGAAATTGGTGTGGATGACCGCGTCGCCCTCGGCCAGGCCGGGGTAGCCTTCGCGGACCAGGGGGGGAATGTATTCATCGACCATGTCAAAATTGTCCGGGGTCTTGTCTTCGGCCCAGGAACGCTCCACCGCGTCCAGGGGCTCGGTGAAGGGGCGGCCTTCGGCCTCGACCAGGGCGCGGTAGGCCCGGTCGGTGAGGTCCCAGTCGCGGCTGCGGTCCATGGCGTAATAGCGCCCCATGAGGGTGCCGATGGTGACGCCGCCGACCTCCTCCATGACCAGCTTAAGCTTGGCCAAAAAACCCGGGCTGGAGCGGGGGGGGGTGTCCCGGCCGTCCAGGAAGGGGTGGACGAAAATGGTCCCGGCCGGATTTTCAGCCCGGGCCCGGCGCAAAATCTTGAAGAGATGCTCCTGGTGGGCGTGGACGCCCTCGTCCTGGAGCAGCCCCAAGAGGTGGAGGGCCACGCCTTCCCCCCGCCAGTGGGCCATGATTTCGCCCCACTTGGGCAGCCTGAAAAAACTGCCGTCCCGGAGGCCGTCGTCCAGGCGCTTGAGTTCCTGGATGACCACGCGGCCGGCCCCCATGTTCAGGTGCCCCACTTCGCTGGAGCCCTGGTAACCGCCGGGCAGGCCCACCGGCTCCCCGGAAGCCGAAAGAAGCGTCCAGGGGTGGCGGGCCAGAAGGCCGTCCATCGTGGGCGTCCGGGCCGCCAGCACGGCGTTGCCCCGCGGGTCTTCACGGTATCCCCAGCCGTCGCGGATGATGAGGCAGACTGGTCTCATGACCTTCCTTGGCCTTCCTTCCTGGTCTTAGAGTGGCGCCAGCGTGACCTTGCCAGCCAGGGTCTCGCCGTTGAAGACGGCCAGGTTGGCGGCGAAAGAGGGCACGGTCAGGCTAAGGGGCAGGGCCGGGGGCAGAGCCCGGCCGCCCAAGGTATAAACGGGCCGGCTCAAGACCAGGTCTTCGGCCAGCTTGATTTCCGTTACCGTGAAGGCGGCGCCCTCGGGCAGAACCGTCCGGCTG
This sequence comes from Candidatus Adiutrix sp., assembly GCA_031286085.1. Classification (GTDB taxonomy): domain Bacteria; phylum Desulfobacterota; class Desulfarculia; order Adiutricales; family Adiutricaceae; genus Adiutrix. Next base: position 5,038 of record JAITUX010000070.1, read on the forward strand.
CCGATGGGCAGAACCCTGGCCGCGCCGTTCACGACTATGGTCACGGACAAAAGCCTGGGCTTGACCAGGCTCAGGGTGGCCGAGGCCAGGATGGTCTTGCCCTGCTCGGCGTTGATGGCGTAATCCACCCCCCGGCCGTCCAGGGAAAAGGCGGGCATTAGATCCCGGCCGGTGTCGGCCGGAACACCCCGGTCCTCTCCGTCGTTGTGGATCATCTTTTCCTTGGGGACAAAGCCGCGCAGGTTCATCACCACCCCGTCGGGCAGCCCGCCGCCCTCGACCTTCAAATCCGCCATCGTCACCAGGGCCCCGGCGGGCACGGCCAGGACTCCGCCCGCGGCCACCTCCGCCCGCCGGCCGTCCACATCCACCACAAACCCGGTTATCCGGCCCGGAGCGGACAGGGAACCGCCGACCGAGGCGGCGTCCCCCTCTCCCCCGGCCGGCCGGACGAGTTCGGCCTCGGCCAAAACCGCCGGCTCGCCGGCCCGGACAGACCGCCAGGGGAGCGGCGGCCGTAGCCGGGGGGGCCCGGCCTCGGAGAGCGGCTCCAGCCGGATGCGGCCGATGACCGTCTGGTCCTTCCTTATGGTTATGGCGGCGGGCCGCTCCAGCCTTAAGGGCCGGCCCAGGTCGTTCCAGTTCCCCAGGTCGTCCACGGCCACGGATAAGCCCCGGTCGTAATTGGCGGCCACCTCGACCACGGTGATGGTCTCGCCCGGCGCCGCCAAAAGGGTCTGGCCGTCGGCCACGGCCACCGGGGGATGCTCCCCGACCGCGACTATGACATGGCTCAGGCGGGGCGGGGGCAGGGTCAGACTCGTCCTGTCCATCTCCACCCCGAAGAGGTCCAGAAAGGCGTTCACGGCCAGGTTGTGATGATGGACCTTCAGTTCCAGGCTCGGCAGCTGTTTCGAGGTTTCAATGCCGAAGGCGGGGATGCCGGCCTGGGTCAAGGCGTAATAGGAGGCGCTGCGGCGCTGCTCCTTGTAAGGGCTGTCGTCCGCCCCGGTCCTGGTGTTGAAGAAGTGGAAGAACTGCAGGGGCTCGTCTATCTCCCGGTTGACCCGGTCTATGACCTCTTGGGCGTAGTGGGCCAGGGGGATGACCCGGCCCGTGGGTTCATGGAGGTAGGACTCGGCGTCGGCGATGACGCTCTGGCCGTAACGGTTGGGGTTGGCCAGTTCGCTTTCATAGGTGGGGCGGTAATAACCGGAGCCGTCATGGAGGTTTAAAAAAAGGTCGCTCTCCCTGATGAGGCTTTTTATGAGGGTCACCGCGTCCCGGTCATGGTCGTCGCCCAGGTCGTCCCGGAACTTGCGGTTCATGTCCCCTTCCGTGCCCCGGGAAAAGCTGGTGATGGACTTGAAATTGGCCCGGGGCAGCACGATGAGGTTGCCGCGCTTTAAGGAGACGTCGGCGTAGAGATCGGCGCTCAGGAAACCGCCCGGCTCGTCCCCCTGGATGCCGCCCATGATCATGACGGTGGGGCCGGGCTCCCGGCCGAAAATCCTGAAAACCTCCACGGCCTGGGGCGTCCCGGCCCAATAGACCAAGTGCTGGCGGCCGGCCCTCTGCGCCGGGAGAGGGGCGGCCGCCAGAACCAGGATAAAAGCTGTCAGTTGAGCCGCCAGGCGCCGCATCAAGGCCGGACCATTTTCTTCATGACCATCCGCCCGTCGCTGGCCTGGGCCGCCACCATCATGGCCAGTATCTCGCCGCCGGCCGGCGTCTTCAACTGGCCGGAAATGTATTTGGAGGAACGGATGTTGTAACCGGGCCCCACCTCGAAATCCGGCTGGGACGAATTATAGTCGAACTCTGGAAAGGGCACGGTCAAGCGCCGGCCGCCGGCCTCCACCAGGAAAAGGAGCAGGATGCGGCCCTGGGCCAGGTTGCCGGAGGCCTCGTTGAGCAGTTGAAAGCTGAACCGGTTGCCGTCGGCCTTGAAATCGACAATGCTCAGGTTCTCTTCGGGCCGCCTTTCGGCCACGGCGGGCAGGCGGGCCGCCCAGGCCGTCAGGGGATTTTTTTCTTCCTCCGGCGCGGCCTCGGCCGCCTTCTCCGGGGGAGCCGCCTCGGCCGCCTCGGCCGAGGCGCTCGGGGCCGGAGAGGCCGCCTTCTGGGTTCCGCCGCCCTTCCCCCCGCCCGGCACTGGCAGGTTAAGCTCGCCCAGGAGTTCGGCGTAATCCTGGGTCAGCGAAATCTGGTATCTGTATTGGTCGTCCAGTTGGCTCAGCCGGGCCAGGGTCTCCCGCTGGCTGGCAATCAGTTCATGGTAATCCAGGTAAAGGTTGAAATACAGGTTGAAGACCAGGATGGCGCCCGCGCTGAAGGCCAGGGCGAAGATGATGGCCACGGTGAGCAAGAGGGGCGAGATCGCGAAGTTGGTCACCTCCCCCTGGGGCCGCATGACCAGGAAATTCCACCTGCCCCCGACCGGCTTATTGCCTTTCACCAGCCCCTCCAATCCGCTTTCGCCGCCACTTTCGGCTTCTCCGCCCGGCTTTTCCACTGAGCCCGGCCCCTGGAGTTCCCATCAGGCCGGGTTTGAATGTCCGCCCGCCCTCAATCAGCCCGCCAGATTTCGGATAGTATTTTCCAGTCCGGCCCGGCTTTCTTGAAAACCAAGGTCTTGCGGCCCTGGTCCCGCAACTGGTCGGACCGATAGACCTGCCGGAAGGCCACCCGGACCCGGTCCCCCAAGGGCCGGACCTCAAAATCCGAGGCCAGGACTTCCAGGCGCCCGCTCCCGTTCATGAGTTCGGAACGGTAAACCTTGAAGGCGTCCAGGTTCATATTTTTGGCGCCATAGCGAAAATCCGGGTGGTAGAAGGCGAAATAGGCCTCCTGGTCCTTGAGGGTCCAGGCCCGGGCCCAAGCCCCCACCAGTTCGGCGAAGAACTTGGACCGAGCCTCGGCCGGCTGTGGTTTGGCTTCGGCCGCCGGAGGCTTGACCTCGGCCGGCGCGGGCTTGGCTTGGGCCGCCTCGGGCTTGGCCTCGGCCGGCGCGGGCTTGGATTCAACCGGCGGCACGGGCTGTGCCGGCGGCCGGGCAAGGGAACCGCGAACCTCGGCCACCGGGAGGCCTTCCTCGCTCTGGACCTCCCGGGCGGCCCCGGAACGGGCCTGCT
>JAITUX010000138.1 GCA_031286085.1 Candidatus Adiutrix sp.
TCAAAGCTTGAAGGAGGCGGAAAGGCCGCCGGTGAAGCCGTCGCGAATCACGGCGGCTTCGGCCTCGTAAACCTCGGCCAGGATGGGGGCGGAGAAGGTGCGCCCGACCGGGCCGGCCGCCGCCACCCGGCCCTTTTTCAAAAAGACGAATTCGTGGCCGAAGGCCGCGCCCAGGTTCAAATCATGGGTGACGGTGACGACCAGGGCGCCGGCTTCAGCCCGGCGCCGGGCCAAGCCCATGACGGCCAGGGCGTGGGCCACGTCCAAGCCGGCGGTGGGTTCATCCAGCAAGACGATTTCCGTGGCCTGGGCCAGCACCCGGGCCAGGCCGACCCGCCGCCTTTCGCCCCCGGAGAGGGCCGTGACGGCCTGGCCGGCCAGGGCGGTGAGGTCCAGCCAGGCCAAGGCCTTATCCACCGCGGCCCAATCCCCGCCGGTCAGGCGGCCCCAGCGGCCCAGGTAGGGCCGGCGGCCCATGGCGGCCACTTCCCGAACGGTGAAGGCGAAGTCATAGGCGCAATCCTGGGGGGCCAGGGCCAGGAGCCGGGCCAGGTCCGGGGGGGGGTAGTCGTCCAAGGGCCGGCCCCGGAGCATTATGCCGCCTTCGGCCGATTTTTTCAAGCCGGCCAAAATATCCAGGAGGGTGCTTTTCCCGGCCCCGTTGGGCCCGGCCAGGATATAGTGGCGGCCGCCGCGGAAATCCAGGCTCACCTCCCGCAGAACGTCCCGGGAGCCGTAGCGGAAGGCCAGGCCGCGCGCGGTCAGCCAGGGTTCCCGGTCGGCCGGGCCTGAATTTTTTGGTTCGTCGTCCAATTCAACCGTCACTGGCCAGTTCGCGCCGCCGGCGGCGGAAGATGACCAGGAAGACCGGCCCGGCCAGGAGGGCGGTCAGAACCCCCACCGGGATTTCGCCGGGGCTGGGGATGAGCACCCGGACGGCGGTGTCGGCGGCCAGGAGCAGAAGGGCCCCGCCCAGGGCGGACAGGGGTACGAGGCTTCGATGGTCGGGCCCGGCCGCCAGCCTGACCAGGTGGGGCACCACCAGGCCCACGAAGCCGATGACCCCGGCCACGGAGACGGCGGCGGCGGCGGCCAGGGAGGCGGCGGCCAGGAGCCGGAGGCGGACCCGCCGGGTGTTGACCCCCAGGGTTTCGGCCGACCTGGTCCCCAGGGTCATGACGTTCAGGTCCACCGCCGACCACAGGGCTATCAGGAGGGCCGGCAGAAAAAAGGCCGACACCAGCCCGGCGTCGGTCCAGGTGCGGGCCTGGAAGCTCCCCAGGAGCCAGAAGACGATGGAGCCCACCTGGTCGCCGGAGAGATACTTGATGAAGGAGATGGCCGCGGAGAGGATGGCCGAGACCATGACCCCGGCCAGGATGAGGTTCAGGGGCGAGAGGTGGCCGTCGTCGTTCCGGGCCAGGGCCAGCACGGCCGCCAGGGTCAGGCCGGCCAGGACGAAGGCGCCGCCGGTCAGGGCCCAGGGTTCGGCCAGCCAGGTCCAGGCCGGGCAGAGTAGGCCGGCCACGATGACCAGGGCCGCGCCCAGGGCCGCGCCCGAGGAAACGCCCAGGGTGTAGGGGTCGGCCAGGGGGTTCAACAGGAGCCCCTGGAAGACGGCCCCGGACAGGCCCAAGGCCGCCCCGGCCATGACGGCCGTGACCAGGCGCGGCAGACGCACTTCAAAGAGCACGGCCGCCAAGGCTTCATCCGGGCTTCCGCCCCGGAATTTTTCAGCCAGGAGGGCCCAGATGCGGCCCGGCCCGAGGTCCAGATCGCCGCTGGCGGCCGAGGCCGCGCCCAAGGCCGCCAGTAGGGCGGCCAGTAGGGCGGCCCAGAGCCAGGGCGAAGGGCGGGCGGGGGAGGGCGGCCTGGCCAAGGTCAGAGCCTGATTATCCGGGCGGCCCGGGCCTGGGCCTTGACGATTTCATACATGTTGCCGATGCGGCCGACCTTGAGCCGGTCTTTGAGGCCGAAGTATTCCAGGCAAAGGCCGGAGGACATGACCGTGGCCCCCCGGCCGGCCAGATCGCGCAGGGCCTCGACCACGGCGGAATCGCGGGTGGTCAGGAAGACCCCGGTGTTGTAAAAGGCCAGGAACCCGGGCGGCGGGTCGAGGCCGGCCAGGGCGTCGAAGAAGGCCGTGACCAGCCGGGCGCCCAGGTCGTCCTCACCCGCCCCCATGACCTGCCCGCCGACCAGGACCACCGGCTGTTCCGCCCGAAAGGTCCGGGGCTCGGCTTCGGGCCGCCAGGGGCTCAAGGCCGGGCCCAAATCCAGGATGGCTTCATCCTCGGTTTCGGCCTGGTCGTCCAAGGCCGCCTGCCAGCCCCCGGGGCCGTGCCAGACCAGTATTTCCGGGGTCCCCGCTTCCCGCCCCAGGACCAGCCAGTGGTCTTCCCGCCGGTAGGTCTGGGCGGCCAGGCCGGCCGCGGTCAGGATGGCCGAAACCGCCGCGGCGGACATGGCGTCGGACAGGCTTATGGTCAGGGGCCCGCGCCGCCCTTCTTCCAGGAGGGCCTGAATTTTAAGGACCGGCTGGGGGTAGGGCCGGCCGGTCAGGTCCAGGTGAAATATTCGGCTCAAGGGCGGCTCTTCTTTTGATTCGGCCGGGGGTCAGGCCGACTTGAGTTCCCGGGCCTTGGGGGCCTCGGCGGCGGTGAGGCGCAGGGCCGTCGAATCCGCCGCGGCCAGAACCTTGGGGGCCGGCGCCCTGGTCTGGCCCGGAGGGGGGAAGGGGGGGGCGGCCGGGCCGCGGTCCGGCCCCAACCGGAGCAGGCCGCCGTTTTCAAAGCTCGTCTCAAGGATTTCCCTGGGCCGCGCGGTTTTTTCCAGCACCTGGGCCAGGGTGGTCAGGCCCTGGGAGGCTTTCAGGAGGCCGTCCTGCCGCAAGGTGGACATGCCTTCCCTTAAGGCCAGCTGGCGGAGCCGGCTCTCGGGAACCCCGGAGGCGACGGCCTCGGCCAGGGCCGGGGTCATTTCCATGACTTCAAAGACCCCCAGGCGCCCCTTGTAGCCGGAGCCGTTGCAGTGGGGGCAGCCCCGGCCTTCGTAGAGCTGAACGGCGCCGGCCAGGTTTCGGTCGAAGCCGGCCTCGACGAGCTGGTCGGCGGGCGGGGGCGTGACGGGCTGCCGGCAGTGGGGGCAGAGGCGCCGCAAAAGGCGCTGGGCGGAACAGAGCGAGAGGGAGGCGGCCAGGTTACGGGCGGACACCCCCATATCCACCAGGCGGGTGATCGCGGCCGGGGCGTCGGCGGCGTGGAGGGCGGAGAGGACCAGACGGCCGGTCAGGGCCGCCTCCACGGCGAGCCGGCCGGTTTCCGGATCGCGGATCTCGCCGATGAGGCAGACGTCCGGGTCCTGCCCCAGGAAGGCCTTGAGGGCCGCGGCGAAAGTCAGGCCCGCGTTCCGGGCCACGTTGACCTGGTGGACGCCGGGCAGGCTGAACTCCACCGGGTCCTCGGCGGTGAGGATTTTGGCGTCGTCGGTGTTGCGCAGGGACAGGCAGGAGTAGAGGGTCGTGGTCCTGCCGCTGCCGGCGGGGCCGGCGACCAGGAAGAGGCCGCTGGGGCGGCTGACGGCGGAGCGCACCTGGTCCAGGTTCTTCGGGGTCAGGCCCAGCCCGCCCAGGTCAAACCGCGGCCCCGTCCTGTCCAGAAGGCGCAGAACCACCGACTCGCCGTGGATGGTGGGCAGGGAGGAGACGCGGAAGTCGATTTCCCTCTTGTTCAGGCGCAGCCTCAAGCGGCCGTCCTGGGGCGCCCGGCGCTCGGTGAGGTCGAGCCTGGCCATGCTTTTGAGGCGGGCGATGAGGGCGTTCTTCAACTCCAGGGGCAGGCTGGTCCGCTTGTAGAGGACGCCGTCGATGCGGTAACGGACCTGGAACTGATTTTCAAAAGGCTCGACATGGACGTCCGAGGCCCCCTCGCTGACGGCCTGGATGAGGATCTGGTTGGCCAGGTTCATGACGGCGCCGTGGCCCGCAGGAGAATCGTCGCCGGAGTCGTCCTCCGCCTCGGCCTCGCCAAAGGCGAAGGCGGCCCGGGCGCCAGAGATCAGGGCGCCGAGACCGTCCGCGGCGAAGGGGTTCCGGTCGGCGGCGTCCTTAAGGTCGAGGGGCTCGGAAAAGCGCCTGTATTCGTCGTCGCTTATGCCGTACAGGCGCTTGAAGGCGTCGATAATGGCCTGGTAGCCGGCCGCCCCGGGCATGGGCTGGCACCCGCCGAGCCGGGCCGAGAGTTCCTCCAGCATTCTGCGGTTGGCCGGTTCCAGCATGGCCAGGTAGAGCTTGTCCCCTGTTTTGCCGTAGGGGACGGCCATATACTTTTTGGCCAGCTCGTAAGGCATGGCGGCCAGGATATCGGGCGGCACTTCCAGCCCGTCCAGGTTGACCGCGGGGAAGCCGTATTGGCGCGACAGCACCGTGGCCACGGTGTCGGATTCGATATAGTTTCTCTTGAGCAGGAATTCCGTGACGAAACCCTGGGGGCGGCCGTTAAGCCACTCGGCCGCCTCTTCCCGCTGGCCCCGGGTGATGTGCCCGGACCGCAGAAGGCAATCGGCCACTATCAGGCGGTGGCTTTCGGCGACCTGATCCCTGACGGCGCCGCCCGGCGTCGATTCGCGGCGAATGCTTCCTGCCATGTCCGAACCCCTCTCCGGCGGCGGCCGGTCAACCGGCTACATATTTTATTATACGATATTATTCAAGTTTGACAAGCCATAATCCCCGGACGGGCCAAAGGAAAACCGGCCGGAAACCACCTGGCTCCGGCCGGTTTTCCTTTCAGTAAGGCCGCGTGTCAGTAGCTCTGGGGCAGGGCTCCGACATGCAGTTCGACCCGGCGGTTGCGGGCCCGGCCCTCGTCGGTGCCGTTGTCGGCCACCGGCTTCTCCTTGCCGTAGGAGACCACGGACAAGCGGCTGGCCGGCACGCCTTCATCAATTAAAATGCCGGCCACGGCCTGGGCCCGCTGGCGGCCCAACTCCAGGTTGTATTCCTGGGAACCCACGTCGTCGGTGAAGCCGGCTATGACCACCTGGTCGCCGGCGTCCACGTTTTCCTTTAAGATGCGGGCGGCCTCGGCCAGCCGGGGCCGGAATTCGCTCTTGACCTCGGACTTGTTGAAATCGAAGTATTGGGAGAAGGCGGCTATCCAGCAGCCGCGCTCGTCCACTTCGGCGCCCGGGGGCGCGTTGTAGCAGAGGTCGCTGGAACCGAAGATGGTCAGCATCATGCCTTCAAATTCCTCATCGTCGCTTAAGAGGGAGCAGATGTCCCAGGCCTGGCCGCCCCCGGCCCTGGCCATGTCCCGGGCCAGCCGCTCGGAATCCGGCTGGCGGGTGATGTAGAAGGTGTGCACGGACAGGGCCGGGCCGTAGCGGCGGCGGGCTTTCTCGACTTCCACCAGCGGCTGGCCGGAGCCCAGCGAGGTCTGGAAATCCGAAAACGTCAGCACGGCCTTGGGGCCGGGCAAGGTCTGAAGGTCCGACTCGGCGGCCTTGAGCCCCTCGCTTATGGGCGTGATGGAATCGGCCGAGGCCAGCCGGGCGATGGCGCTTTCAAAGCCGTCCCGGCTGTAGGCGGCCGGGCCGTAGTAAAGGGCGGTCAGATCGGCCCGGGTCAGGGCGTGTTTATGCCCGAAGACCCGCAGGGCCGACTGGTAGGTCCGGCCGGGTATGCGGCGGTTCATCCTGCCGGCCAGGCGGGTCATGGCTTCCTCCTTGATCAGGCCCTGGCAGCTGGACCTGCGGCTCATGCTGGAGGAGAGATCCATCAGGAATTCAAAGGAGGCCAGGTTGGAGCCGTCGCCGGCCGAAGGCGCCCTCGCCAGGCCGCCTTTCGAGGACGGGGCCGGGTGGGGCGGGGCCCGGCCGGGCAGATCGTCCCCCGGCTTCAAACCCGAGGGCTGGCGGCCGGCCGGGTAGGCCGGCCGGGCGGCTTCCATCTGGCCATAGGTGGGCAGATCCCCCGAGGGGGCCGGGGCGGTCCCGGCGAGGCCGGTCCTGGCCGCGCTTGGCTGAGGCACGCCGGCCAAGGCGGCCCGGCTGAGGCTGCGGGCCTGTTCCGGGCTGACCGGTTCGCCATAGGTCGGGGTTTCAGCCACCGGCAGGTTGGCCGGCTGGGCCGGCAGGCCGGCGATGGTCTCTTCCGGCGGGGAGCTTAAAACCGGCACGTTCGGAATCACGTCCGCCGGCCTTGAGGCGGCGGGCCGGGGCGCGGCCGCTTCTTTCGGCTGGACGTTTTTGACCAGGAATTCCTTGATGGCGCCGGTTTTCTTCATCGCCGCCGCCGCGGCCTCCGCGTCGGCCTTGGTCTCGAAGGGGCCCACATAAACCCGGTGCCGGAGGCTCCCGTCGTCGGCCTCTTCGGTCCGGCTCAAGGCGGGCACGCCCTGGCTGAATAACTTGGCGGCCTCCTTCTGCGCGGAAGCCGCATCCTGGACCGACATGACCTGCACCATGACTTCGGCCGATGCCGGCGCGGCCGAAATTACGAGAAAAATCAACGCTTGAATCAGAAGCATGCGCATTTCGGTTATACCATCCCTTCCCGGCCGGCCGGAGGCTTCCCGCCGCCTTCTGTTTTTTCCGGCGATTATACCAAGAAAAACCCGCCGAGACAACCGTGTCAAGTTCTGAAAGCCGATGGCCGATAAGAAGCATGGCCGGGCCTTAAGCCGGCCTCCGGTTGACGGCGGCTTTAATCATTCCCCGGGCCGGGGCGGCCGGCGAAATTCGGGCCGGATTTTTTCGGCCGGTTGGTGTATATTACACGTTTAGGGCAAATCATCATAGGCCGGAGTTCTTGCTCCAAGTTTTTTAAGCCGGCCCGCTGAAAATGGAACGAGGCCGGCGGTCCCGCTGTAAACCACCTTAAGAGGCTACCATGTCATCAAAAGATTCCGACAAGCCACGCGCCAAACTGGCCGTCAAAGTCCCTCGGCCCGACAGCCAGATTGAAGTGCGGGTTACGCCCTCGGACATAGACTTCGATGTGAATATCCAGCCCGGGGAAGGGGCGTTGGAACTGGCCATCTGCCCGGCCGGCGGATTGATTGAGGTCCGCATTGGTTCGGCCGGGGCGGAGCCGCCCGAGGCCGCGGAGGCCCCGCCCGCGGCGCCCGCGGCCGCGGAGACCCCGCCGGAAGCCGTGAAGACCCCGCCCGCGGCCGTGGAAGCCCCGGACGACGAGGCCGTGGAGGCCCCGCCGGAAGCCGTGGAGGCCCC
>JAITUX010000075.1 GCA_031286085.1 Candidatus Adiutrix sp.
CTACTGCCGGATGCCAAGAAAAATTTCAGCGACCTCAGCCCGGAAGAGGCCCGCGACTACGCGGCCGAGGACGCCGACCTGACCTTCCGCCTGGCCGGCCTTTTGAGAGCCCGCCTGAAGGATAATCCGGCCCTGGCCGCCCTTTATGAAGAGATGGAACTGCCCTTGGAAGCTCTCCTGGCCAACATGGAGGGCGCGGGAATTCTCCTTGACGTCCCGGCCTTGGAGAGATTGTCGCGGGAACTGGGCGGACAGCTCACGGTAATGGAGAAAAAAATTTTCAACCTGGCCGGCCGCCCCTTCAACATCGCCTCGCCCAAACAGTTGGCCGAAGTGCTCTTCAAGGAACAAGGCCTGACCCCCTTGAAGAAGACGGCCAAGAAAACCGGGTTTTCCACCGACGACGAAGTGCTGGCGGAACTGGCCCTCACCCACCCCCTGCCCAGGGCCATCCGCGAATGGCGCTCGCTGGACAAACTGAAAAGCACTTATACCGACAAACTGCCCCGCACCGTGAATCCGGCCACCGGGCGGGTTCACACCTCCTACAATCAGACCCAGACCGCCACCGGGCGCCTGTCGTCTTCGGAACCCAATCTTCAAAACATTCCCGCGCGGGGAGAAGAAGGCCGCCGTCTGCGCGAAGCCTTCATCGCCCCCCCGGGCTTCCAACTAGTTTCCGCCGACTATTCACAGATAGAGTTACGGATCCTGGCGCATTTTTCCGGGGATGAGGCCTTGATCGGGGCTTTCAGACGGGATGAGGACATCCACGCCCAGACCGCGGCCGAAATTTTCGGCCTGCCGGCCGAGGCCATCACGGCCGACCTGCGGCGGGAAGCCAAGACCATCAATTTCGGGGTGGTTTACGGGCAGGGAGCCTTCGCCCTGGGCAAGCAATTGGGCCGGCCCCAGACCCAGGCCCGGGATTTCATCGAACGCTATTTCCAGCGCTTCCCCGGGGTTCGGCGCTACATGGAGGAAACCAAGGCCGCGGCCCGGGCCGCCGGCCAGGTCAGCACCTGGTTTGGGCGCTTAAGGCGCCTGCCCGGCTTAAACGGCGGCTATCAGGCCCGTCAGGAGGCCGAGCGCATGGCCATAAACACGCCCATTCAAGGCACGGCGGCCGACCTCATAAAAATGGCCATGCTGACCGTGGCCCGGCGCCTTCAGGCTGAACACCCCCGGGCCAGGCTGCTCCTCCAGGTCCATGACGAACTGGTGGTGGAGGCCCCCGAAGCCGAAGTCCCGGACATCAGCGCGCTTTTAGCGGCTGAAATGGCCGGCGTGGCCGCCGCCCCGCCCCTGACCGGAGCCCGGGCCCTCACCGTGCCGCTCAAGGTCGAGGTCGGCGCCGGTCCGAATTGGGCCGAGGCTCACTAAAAAATATCCCGGGGCCGGGTGCCGTCCTGAGGGCCGATGAGGCCTTCCCGTTCCATGCGTTCAATAAGTCGGGCGGCCCGGTTGTAGCCCACGCGCAGGTGGCGCTGGATATGGGAAATGGTGGCCCGGCTGGTCCGGCGGACCAGTTCCACGGCCTGGCCATAGAGTGGATCGTTGTCTTCCGCCCCGCCGTCCGTTTCCCCGGCCTCGGCCTCGGGGACGGTCAGTTCATCCAGGTAGTCGGGCGGGCCCCAGGCCCTAAGGAAATCAGTGACCCTTTGAATCTCGCCATCGGAGACGAAGGGCCCGTGTAGGCGCTGCAGATCGCTCTGGTTGGGGGCCAGGAATAGCATGTCCCCGCGCCCCAAAAGCTTTTCCGCCCCCTTCCTATCCAAGATGGTGCGGGAATCGACCTGGGACAGCACCTTCAGGGCGATGCGGGTCGGCAGGTTGCTCTTGATGGTGCCGGTGATGATATCCGTGGTGGGGCGCTGGGTGGCCAGGATGAGGTGGATGCCGGCGGCCCGGGCCTTCTGGGCCAGGCGGGTGACATGGATTTCCACTTCCTTGGAGGCGACCATCATCAGGTCGGCCAGCTCGTCTATGATTATGACCAGGTAAGGCAGTTCCCGGCGGGCTTCGTCCTCTTCCCCCCGGCGCCTTTTTTTCCGTTCGGCCCGCACCTTCTCATTGTAGCCGTCGATGTGCCGGGCTTCAAATTCAGCCAGGAGCCGGTAGCGGTTTTCCATTTCCGCCACGGCCCATTTCAGCCCCAGGGTGGCTTGGGCCGGTTCGGTCAGGACCGGATATATGAGGTGGGGGATATCCCGGTAGAGGGCGAATTCCACCACCTTGGGGTCGATCATCAACAGGCGGACCTTGTCCGGCGGGGCCTTGTAAAGTATGGACATGATGATGGCGGCCAAGGCCACGGACTTGCCCGTGCCGGTGGCCCCGGCTATGAGCAGATGGGGCATGGCGGCCAGGTCGGCCACCACCGGTTCGCCCAGAATGTCCACCCCCAGGCTCAAAGTCAGAAAGGAAGTTGACCGGCGGAAGGCCGGGCTCTCCACCACTTGGCGGAAGGACACGGACAGGCGGGTCAGATTGGGTATCTCGATGCCTATGGCGCCCTTGCCCGGCAAATGGCCGGCCACCCGGATGGACTTGGCTTTCATGGCCATGGCCAGGTCTTCGGCCAGCCCGGCCACCCGGGCGATCTTGATGCCCGGGGCCGGCTCGTATTCATACATGGTTATGACCGGGCCGCCGGAAACTTCCGACACCCGGCCTTCCACGCCATAATTCCTGAGCTTGTCCTCCAGCAGGTGGGCGTTGCTCTCCAGTTCTTCCTGGGTCAGGCCGGAGGCGTGGCCGCCTCTGCGGGCGGCCGGGCCGGGATCCAAAAGGTCCAGGCCGGGAAGTTTATAATCGCCCTCGGGCGCCCGGGCCGTTTCCGCCGGTTCAGGCGCCGGCTTGTTCCGGCCGGTTATGACCGGCGCGGCCGGAAGCGGCGCCTTTTCGGCCGGGCCGTCGGCGGGAGCCGGCGCGGCGCTTTCCCCTTCATGCGGCGGTTCCGGGGCTCCGGCGGTGGCCGCCCAGAATTTGGCCAGAAGAGCCAAGAGCCCGCGCCCCAGGGGCGGCAGGGCCAAAATAAGGCCGGCCAGGGCGGCTAGGGGCAGAAGCAGCCAAGCCCCAAGGCCTATCCGAAAAGCCCCCCGAGCTAGGAAGGCCCCGAAGTGTCCCCCCCCGCCGGAAAAGGGCATATGGGCGGCCAGGGCCAGAACGGAGAAAAAAAAGAGCACTCCGCCGGCTGTTTTCAAAAAAAAGGCGGCGGTGAGAGGGCGCTTTCTCCAGGTAAGGAAAGCCGCCGCGGCCAAAACCGGCCCCGGCCACCAGCCGAAGGGGCCGAAAGCCTCCTTAAGCCAGCTGCCGGCTACGCCCCGGAGGCCGGGAACACCGGCGGCGGCATATAGAACCGTGGCCAGGAAAGCCAAAACCAGAAAGACGGCCGGCGGGAGGCGGCGGCGAGAGGCGGCTTCCGGCTTCCGTCCGGCCGGGCCGGAGGCGGTCTTCCTCTCAGGTTTCAGGGCCATCGGCATCCGGTTCCAGTTTTTCCAGGGCCGGTTTATAGGCCGGGTCCTGGGCCAGGGCGGCGGCGAAATGGCTTTGGGCCTCGTCGGGACGGCCGGTCTCCTCGGCCACCCGGCCTAGCTGGAAATGCACTTCCGGGGCCTGGCTGCCGTATTCCACGGCCATTTTCAAGTGATGTTCGGCCCCGGTGAAATCGCCCAAGGTGAACAGCAGCCGGCCAATACGTTGCCGGTAGAGGCTGTTGGTCGGCTCCAGTTCCACGCTGCGCTGAAAAAGGCTGCGGGCCACGGGCAAGTCGCCCGAAAGGTCCGCGAAGAGAGTGCCCAGGGCCGAAAGGGCGTAGGCGTCGTCAGGGGCGGCCTTGACGGCCTTTTTAAAGGCGGCCATGGCCCCCTGGTGATCGTGGGCCAAAAGCAGGGCTTCACCCAGAAGGCGAAAAACCGCCGGCCTGTTTCCCCCCACTTCACCGGCTTTTTTAAGGGCCGGCAAGGCTTTGTCCAGATGGCCCAGTTCCAGGGCGACGCGCCCCAAATGGAAGAGGGTTTCAAAATTGTCCGGGGCCAGTTCAGCGGCCCGGGCCAGGGATTCCTCGGCTTCGGGCAGACGTCCGGCCAGAAGGTAGGTATAGCCGAGATTATAATGGGCCATCATGTTTTCGGGGTCCAAGCCGACGATTCTATGGAAGGTGGCCAAGGCTTCACGCGCCCGGCCCAGGCGGCCCTGGCAGACGCCGAGGCTGTTCAAAAGGTTGAGATGCTCGGGGGCCAGGGCCAATCCGCGCTCGTATTCCCGCAGGGCGCCGCTTAAGTCGCCGCCCTCGAAGAGCCGATCGCCGCTTATGTTCAGAGCCAGGGGGCCGAAGACGGAAACCTGGCCCGGGCCGGAGAAGGCGGCTTCATCCAGGGCTTTGCGGGCGTCCGCTATAAGGTCGCGGCCGGCGCGAAGGCCGCCGGAACTGAAAAGCAGGCCGAAGGAAACCGGCTCGGAAGCCCGCAATTCGGCGGCCAGGTCGTGGGCCGTCCTGACCAGGTCGGCCTGGGTCAGGCCCGGCCAAGCCAGGGCCAGGGTATCGGCCTTCCAGCGGCTCTTAAGGCCGGCTTTCGGCCAGGCGGAAAGTATTTTTTCAAAAACCAGGGCCGCCTGGCGGCCGGCTTCTTCCCGGCCCAACATGGCGGCGTTCTTTTCAAAACCATCGAGACGGGCCAGAACCAAGGCCAAGGGCCGGGAGGAGGCCGCTCCCAGGGCCTCCAGAAAATCATCGACTCCGGCCAGTTCGGCCGGATAATACCGGGACTCTCCGGCGGCCTCGTCCTGGCGGGAAAAAGTCAGGGTATCGCCGGCCGCGACCCGCCGGCCGACCTTGGCCCCGGTAAAGCGGCCCAAGGCGTAGCCCTCGGCGATCTCGGTCAGGGTCACTTCCCCTTTGAAATCGGCCTCGGCGCCGGCCGCGCCGGGGGCGTTGACCAGGAAGACCTGGCCCAGGGCCGTGCCGGCTTCCCGGCCGAGGCCCACCACCACCCGGTCCAGGGGCAGCACTTGAATTATTCGCCCATGCCGCGCCAGAAGATCGGCGAAGGCGACCGCCCCGCCCCGGTTTTGACGGGCCTGGAAAAGAGCGGCCGAGGCCCGGTTCAAAAGCAGCCGGCCCTGGCGGCGGAAGTTGGGGCTGGCGGCCTCGGCCCCCAAATCCCCGGGGTAGGCGGCCCAAGCCACGGACGGGCGCGCTTCCGGCGCGGCCGCCCGCGGCCAAGCCAAGGCCTCGTCCAAGGCCAGCCGCAGTTCCTCGGGCCGCCCTTCAATCAAAAAGGCCAGCCGGCGCGGGCCAAGGCGGGCGGGGCAACGCGGGGCCAGACGCTCGGCCAGGCGGGCGGCCCAGGCGGACAGGGCCGCCCCCGGCTCCGAAACCCGTCCCAATTCGGCCAGCACCAGGGCCAAAATCGGTTCTGTCTCGTGCCCCAGGCTAAGGCTACGGGCCGCGGCCCGGGGGCGGCCCTTGAGGATTTTGGGCAGCCGGCTCAGAAAATATCCCCGGCTGAAAAACCCGGTCTCCCGGTCGGTGGCTAAAGCCTTGCGCAACCATAATGTTTCCAGGGCCTGTTCCGCGGCCCCCGGCAGAAGACGGGCCAGTTCCGGCGCCAAAGGCTGCCCGGCGGCGGGGAAGACCACCAGGCGGCCCAAATCCCGGCCCTTGTATTTCAAAGGGCAGACCAGGCCGCCGTCCTGGGGGCCCTCGCCCGCTTCGGGCCACTCGTCCAGAGGCGCCACCCGGCAGTCGTGGGGCTGGACCAGGGCTTCCAGGTCAAGGCGGAGCTTGCGGCCGAAACGCTTCAAATCGGCCGGAACCAGGCGGGGGCCGCCTCTTTTACCGGTCATTCAGACGCAACCTTCAGGCT
>JAITUX010000094.1 GCA_031286085.1 Candidatus Adiutrix sp.
GCCGGCTTCGCCTGGGACAGGCTGCGGCCGGAGGATTTAAGGCTGCCGGAAAGCCTGGCCGGCCGGCCGGCGGAGATTCTGGCTTCGCGGACATAACGTAGGGCCAAGCGATATTCAGACCTCGACAGGGTTCAGATATGAAAGGATTCTCGATCCGGAACCGGCCGGAGCCTCGGCCCGCTGAAAGGCCCGGCCTTTTAGCCCCTTGCCACTGTTACGCCCTGGCCACGGTTCTGCTGTGGTCTTCGGCCTATGTCTTCACCAAGGTGGCCATGGAGCATTTTTCCTTCGCCAGCCTGGGCTTTTTGCGCTGCGCGGTGGCCTCCGTCGTCCTGGCCGCGGCCCTGGCGGTGAAAAAGACCCCGCGGCCCCCGGCGGCCGAGCTGCCCTGGTTCATCCTTTCCGGGGCCGCCGGCTTCGCGCTCTATCTCCTGGCCTTCAACCGCGGTTCCGTCTGGCTCAACCCGACCACCAGCTGCCTGGTCATTTCGACCGCGCCCCTGATCACCGCGCTCCTGGCCCGCTTTGGCCTTGGGGAGGGCTTGACCGCCGCGGGTTGGGGGGCTTTGTTGTCAGCCTTCGGCGGGGTGGCCATAATGATGCTGGGCGAGGGCGCGGTGACTTTTTCCCGGGGCATCTTCTGGATGCTTCTGGCCGCTTTGCTAATAAGCGTTTATAACCTTGTCCAGAGGAAACTGGCCGCCGGCCGCGATTCGCTGACCATTACGGCCTACAGCTTTTTCTCCGCCGCCATCCTCCTGGCCTGGGGGGCGCCGAGGGCCCTTGAAGAAGGCCTTGAGGCCTCCCCGGGTCATTTGGCGGTCGCCGTTTACCTGGGGGTCTTCCCCAGCGCCCTGGCCTACCTTTTATGGGTCAAGGCCCTGGCCCTGGCCCCGCGGACCAGCGCGGTGACCAGCTATATGTATCTGACGCCGCTTTTGGCCCTGCTCCTTGAATATCTGATCCTGGCCGAGACGCCGGGCCTCGGAACCTGGCTGGGCGGGGTCGTTATCCTGGGCAGCCTGGTTTTGTTCAATCGCAAGGGCCGCCGGACGTGAAGGCCGCCGGGAGAGGGCGGGGGCCTTTCGGCGCGCGAAAGGACTGTTGTCAACAAATAGGATTAATTGTCCGGTCAAGACGGAGGGTAAGAGGCGGCGGGCTCAGGCCCGGATGAGACTTTCGGCTTGCTTGCGGGTGACCCACAAAGAGTGCGCGGCTTGGTGAAAGCGCAAAAACCCGAATTTTTCATAGAAAGCGGCCGCGCGTTCGTTTTTGGCCTCCACCATGAAAATCGCCCAGGCGATTTCGCTGACGCAGGCGCGCTTGAGCGCATCAAAAAGCAAAAGAGAACCAATACGCCGGCTCCGCATGGACAACGCCACGGCCAGCCGGCCCAAAAGTATGGCCGGGACATTCCTATAACGGGGCATTTTTCCAGAGATTTCCACAGGCAGAGAAACAATCGGCACCGAAGCCGCCGAAAAAGCATAGTAACCGACGATCACCGCGGGTTCATCAATGGCGCGAGCCAGGACAACGGTAGCGAAACCGCGGGCAACATCCTGGCCGGCCTGACGGTGCAGATAGGTATCCAGTTCCGGTGCGCCGCAGGAGAAATTCCGCCTGTCCGATTCTCCGCCGTCTTCAGGCAGAAGCGAAAAACGCAGGTTCATTCGCTGACGACTCGGGACGCATATTCTCGGGCAATGCCTTTGGCATATTGCGGCGGATCTTCCGCCCGATCTTCCAGGAGCGATTTGGCGAGCAACTCCTGGTCCCGCAAAGTCAGGCGAATGATCTTTCGCCGTTCTATAACCCGCTCCGCCCTTTCCAGGGCGGCCGCTATGACAAAATCCGTACGCGTCCGGCCTTCCATGGAGGCGGCGTGGTCGATTATGTCCCGAACTTCTTGCGGCAGGCGCAAATCCATGCGCGATGATTGTTCAATAGGCCGGCTCATGGTATCCTCTCTCAGGCAATGTACGGTTTTTATCTGTATCTGTCAAGAGAGATAATAAAACATTGGGGAGCGGAAACATGAGCCGGGAGGGGGCCGGCGGCCCCGCTCCCGGGCATTTGAGGTAATATCTGGACCTGATTTGGCAGTCCCAACGGGGTTCGAACCCGTGTCTCCGCCGTGAGAGGGCGATATCCTGGACCACTAGACGATGGGACCGCAAGTTTCAGACGCCGGAATTTTAGCACCTTTCAGGCCGGGAATCAAGGCCCCGGCCTTGATTTTCCCCGGCCGGATAAGTAAAATACTAGGCGTTACGGCGGAGCGGGGGGCCTGGCGGCGGTTGGAGCCGGCCGGAATTGAAAAAAAAAGAGGTCAGCATGTCCGAAGAATTTGTAATCCATGACCGGCGCCTTTTCGACAAGGACGGCCGGGTGAAAGACGAGGCCCCAGGGGAGGCCGAAACCGGGCCTGAGAAGCCCGCCCCGGGGGGAAACCCCCGCCCGGCGGCCAAGGAGGCGGCCTCCCCCGCCGGCGCCCGGGAACTGCCGCCCCCGACCTTGGCCAGCCTCCTGGTGGGGCTGGCCACTTCGGCCCTGATCCACCTGGGGGAAAGCCAGGAAGCCGGATCGGAGCCGCCCGACCTGCCGGCGGCCAAAGAGGCCATCGACCTTATGGGCGTCCTGAAGGTCAAGACGGCCGGCAACCTGGAAAAAGAGGAGGAAACCCTCCTGGAAACCCTGCTCTACGATCTGCGCCTCAAATACGTCAAGGCGGCGGCCGGCAAACCTTAGGCCGAAACCGGGCCGTCCGACATCACCTGAATCACCTGACTTAAGGATTGAAAAAATGAAACTCCGTTATCTGCCTCTGCTTATGGCCTTGACCGCCTTACTGGCCGCCGCCGCGCCGGCCCCGGCCCAGGAAGCGGCCCCCCTGATCAGCCTCCCCTCCTTCGCCCCCATAGTGGCCAAGGCCGAAGCGGCGGTGGTCTTCATTTCCGTCACCCAGACCGCCTCGGCCGGCCGCCAGCCGCGCCGGCCCGCGTCCCCCTTCAATGACGATTTCATGGAGCGCTTTTTCGGCTTCCCCCAGGACGGCCGCCCGCCGCAAGAGCGGAAGACCCGGGGCCAGGGCTCCGGCTTCATCTTCGACCGGGAAGGCTATATCATCACCAACAACCACGTGGTGGAAGGGGCCGAGGAGATAAAGGTCAAGCTGAACGGGGGCGAGGAGATCGCCGCGGAGACCGTCGGCCGCGACCCCAAGACCGATTTGGCCCTCCTCAAGCTGAAAAAGGCCGGCTCCTATCCCTTCCTGGTCCTGGGCGATTCCCAGAAGATGGAGATCGGCGACTGGGTGGTGGCCATAGGCAACCCCTTCGGCCTGGAACACACGGTCACCGCCGGCATACTCTCGGCCCGCAGCCGTTCCCTGGGGGCCGGCCCCTATGACGACTTCCTGCAGACCGACGCGGCCATCAACCTGGGCAATTCCGGGGGGCCGCTCTTGAACCTGGCCGGCGAGGTCATAGGCATCAACACGGCCATCGTGGCCGGGGGCAACAACATAGGTTTCGCCATACCCGCCAACCTGGCCAAGGGCATCGTGAACCAGCTCAAGACCAAGGGCCGGGTGGTGCGCGGCTGGATGGGCGTCATCATCGAAAAAGTCCGGCCCTCCCACGCCCAGGCCTTCGGTATGAAGGAGCCCCGGGGCGCCCTGGTGCGGGAAGTGGACGCCCGGGGCCCGGCCGTGGCGGCCAAACTCAAGCCCGGGGACGTCATAGTCCGCTTCGACGGCCAGGAAGTCAAGGAGTGGCAGGACCTGCCCCTCATCGTGGCCAACACCGCGGTGGGCAAGAAGGTCAAGGTCGTGGTCTTCCGCCAGGGCCGGGAATTCTCCCTGGATTTGACCGTGGCTGAACTGAAGGATGCGGACGACTCCCCGGCGGCCAAGACCGAGACCGAGGCCCTGGGTCTGTCCCTTTCGGAGTTGACCCCGGAACTGCGCGCCCGCCACAGCCTCGTCGGCCATGAGGGACTCCTGGTGACCGGGCTTGAGGCCGGCTCGCCGGCCGCCGAAGCCGATTTCCAGGTCGGCGACCTCATCGTGGAAATCAACGGCCAGCCGGTCAAAAACCAGGGCGACTACCGGGCGGCCCTGAAAGCCAAGGCTTCGGGCGAGTTGGCCAGCTTCCTGGTCAAGCGCGGCGATAGGACCATCTTTCTGACCATCACCTTGCCGTAAGCCGGGGCCGCCTATAAAGAAAAAGCCGGCTTCCGCCGGCTTTTTCTTTGTCAAGCTGGAGATTTATGGGGAGCGGGGCGGCGCCCCGCCACGTCAGCCAGCGTAGGCGAAGGTTATTTCGCCGATTATCTTGAGCTGCACGGAGCTGGTCAGTTCGCTGTGGCTCAGGACGACCAGGTTGGGTATGAAACGCTCGGTCAGCTTGCGGAGGTGGCGGCGGATGAGGGGGGTGCAGAGCACCACCGGCTGAAAGTTCTGGCCGGTCAGTTCCGTCAGGCCCTGGTTCAAGGCGTTTAAGATGCGCTGGCCGGTGTTGGGGTCCATGGTCAGGTAGGCCCCGCGGTCGGTTTCGTTGACGGCCTTGCCCAGGGCCTCCTCGATGTCCGCGCCGATGGTCATGAGGGGCAGTTCCCCCTGGGCCGTGAGATATTGCCGGAGAATGGTCCGGGTGAGGCGCTGGCGGACGAATTCGGTCAGGAGGTCCACGTCCTTGGTGAGGTGGGCGTGGTCGGCCAGGACCTCCAGGATGCTGGGCATGTCGCGGATGGAGACCCGTTCCCGCAACAGGTTCTGCAGCACCTTCTGCACCTGGCCGAGGGTCAGGAGATCGGGCACCAGTTCCTCCACCACCTTGGCGTCGGTGGCGGCCACGCCTTCGATGAGCTTCTGGACGTCCTGCCTGGAGATGAGTTCCGCGGCGTGGAGGCGGATGACCTCGGTTAAGTGGGTGGCGATGACCGTGGCCAAATCCACCACGGTCCAGCCGGCGTGCTGGGCCTCGTCCTTGCGCTCCTCGGGTATCCAGGTGGCCGGCAGGCCGAAGGCCGGCTCGACCGTGGGCAGGCCGGCGATGGTCTTCTTGGCGTCGCCGGGGTTCATGGCCAGCTGGTGGCCGACCATCATTTCGGCCCGGGCCACTTCGTTGCCCTTGATGATGATGGCGTATTCGCCCGGGCGGAGCTGCAGGTTGTCGCGGACGTGCATGGGCGGCACGATGAAGCCGGATTCCAGGGCGAACTGGCGGCGGATGGAGCGGATGCGCTCCAGGAGTTCCCCGCCCTGGTCGTCGTCCACCAGGGGGATGAGGCCGTAGCCCACCTCCAGTTCCAGGACGTCCAGGGGCAGGAGGGCTTCGACCTTCTCCGGGCCGCCGGCCCCCCGGGAGGGCGGGCTGCCGGGAGGGGAGCCCGGGGCCGCCGGGGGCTGGCCGCCGCCGGGGGCCGCCCCGCCGGGCGGCGGAGGCCCGGCCCCGGCCTTGCGGCCCGCGCCCGCCGGGGCCAGGGCCTCGGCCAGCTTGCGGCGGCGGTAGATGGCGTAGGCCCCGGAGCCGATCAACAGCCCGGTGGAGCAGAAGGCCGCCGTGGGCAGGCCCGGCAGGAGGCCGAAGAAAAAGACCACCGCCCCGGCCAGGCCCAGGGCTTCGGGCCTTAGGGTGAACTGGCGGGCGTAGCCCTCGCTCATGGTCTCTTCGGCCCCGGCCCGGCTGACGATGATGCCCGCGGAAACCGAGACCATGAGCGCCGGTATCTGCCCCACCAGGCCGTCGCCTATGGTCAGGATGGTGTAGGTCTGGGCGGCCGAGGCCACGTTCATGTCGTGCCGCATAACGCCGATGACCAGGCCGCCCAGGAGGTTGATGAAGGTGGTGACGATGCTGGCTATGGAGTCGCCGCGCACGAACTTGGAGGCGCCGTCCATGGCCCCGTAGAAATCGGCTTCCCGGGCCACCTCCTGCCGCCGCCGCTTGGCCTCGTCCTCCTGGATGAGGCCGGCGGCCAGGTCGGCGTCTATGGCCATCTGCTTGCCGGGCATGGCGTCCAGGGTGAAGCGGGCCGCGACCTCGGCGATGCGGCCGGAGCCCTTGGTGATGACCAGGAAGTTGATGAGCACCAGGATGGCGAAGACGATGATGCCCACCAGGTAGTCGCCCTGGACCACGAAGAAGCCGAAGGCCTGGATGACGTCGCCCGCGGCGTTGGGCCCCTCGAAGCCCCGGAGGAGGATGACCCGGGTGGTGGCCACGTTAAGGGCCAGGCGGAACAGGGTCAGCACCAGGAGGAGGGAGGGGAAGATGGAGAAGTCCAGGGGCTTGAAGGTGTAGAGGGAGGTAAGGAGAACGATGATGGACAGGGTGACGTTGAAAGTCAGCCCCAGGTCCAGGATCACCGTCGGCACCGGGAAAATCATCACCGACAGGATGGCCACCACGGCCAGGCCGATGCCCACCTCGCCGGAGGATTCTTTCAGGCGGCTTTTTAGCCGGCCGAACAGGCTGTCATCTTCCGCGGCCACCGGGTTTCCTGCCTTTCAGTTTATAGACGTAGCCCAGCACCTCGGCCACCGCCTTGTAAAATTCCAGGGGTATGACCTGCCCCACTTCCACGGCCCGGTAAAGGGCCTGGGCCAGGGGCTTGTTCTCGACGATGGGCACCTTGGCCGCCCGGGCTATGTCCTTGATGCGCTCGGCCATGAGGTCCTGCCCCTTGGCCAGCACCACGGGGGCCTGGGCCAAAGACGAATCGTAAACCAGGGCCAGGGCCAGGTGGGTGGGGTTGGTGATGACCACGTCGCTCTTGGGCACGTCGGCCAGCATGCGCTTTTTGGATTGCTCCCGCTGGATCTGCCTGATCTTGGCCTTGATCTGGGGGTCGCCTTCCATCTGCTTGAACTCGTCCTTGACCTCCTGCTTGGTCATGCGCATGTCGCGCATGAACTGCCATTTCTGGTAGGCGAAATCCATGAGGCCCAGGACCAGGAGGACCAGGACGAGCTTGAAGAAGAGGATCTGGGCCGACTCCAGGATGACCAGGCCGATGGCCGCCGGCTCCATTTCGCTCAAGGTCACGAAAACTTCCAGGTCTTCCTTGATGGCCAGGTAGGACAGGTAGGCCACCAAAATCAGCTTGAGGCAGTTCTTGACGGTGTCGATGACGGCCCGGAGCTTGAAAAAACGGCCCAGGCCGGTTATGAAGTTAAGCTTCTCGGGCTTGAAGGAGATGGCGTCGGGGTTGACCGCGAAGCCCACCTGCCAGGCGTTGACGGCCACGCCGACGAGCATGATCAAGAGGGCCAGGGGGATGATCATGATGAGAGCCTCGCGGCAGGCGGTGAGGACCCAGGGCCAGAAATCGGCCGTGGCCGGGTCGAATTCCGGCAGACGCCAGAGGAAGTGCCGGAAGGCCCCCACCATACGGTCCCAGCCCAGGGGGGCCAGGGCGGTCAGGGCCAGGCCGGCGGCCAGGAGCACCAGGGCCGAAGACACTTCCTGGCTCTTGGGCGCCTTGCCTTCCTCAAAGGCCTTGGAAAGCTTGCGCGAAGTAGGTTCTTCCGTCTTTTCGCCGCTGTCGTCGTTGGCCAAGCCCCGCGTCCTTTCCTAATTTTTTAATATTCAGCCCCAGCCGGCTATGGCCCCTGGGGCAGAACCAGAAGGTCCAATAACCGGCCCAGGGCGGCGTCGGCCCCCATGAGGGCCCGCCCCAGGAGGAGGGGCCACCAGGGCAGGGACAGGCTCATGACCACCAGGCCGGCGACGATATAGATGGGCATGGAGACGAAGAGTATGTTCATCTGGGGCATGGCCTTGGCCACCACCCCGAAGGACACCTTGCAGCAGAAGGACACGGCCAGCACCGGGGCGGCTATCTTCAGGGCCAGCACATAGAGGCCGGCCATGGAGCGCATGAGTTCGCCGAAATATTCCGGTTTGAAGGCCAGGAAGACGCCTGGCGGGGCCACCCGGAAGCTTTCCGTGAGGGCCTTGAGCACCAGGAGATGCCCGTTGGCGTAGAGGAAGAAAAGGGTCATGATGAGGTTGACCATGAGGGCGATCAAGG
>JAITUX010000159.1 GCA_031286085.1 Candidatus Adiutrix sp.
AAGGCTGGAAGCCGAAAGCCAGGCGCCCCCGGTTTTTCTGCTGGACAACCTCCTGGCCGGCCACCTGGTAAAACAGGCCGGCCAAATCTTCCAGCGGGCCCGGGAAGCCCTGGCCCCCCGCAAGTCCCCGGAAAACCGGTCGGCGGCCCTGGCCGAGGCGAAACGTGAATTTTTCACACTCTGGAACCTACCGGAGGAATCCCCGGTCTGGACGGACCTGGTTGAAAGGCGCTTTGATACGGCCCTGGAAAAGCGGGCCCTGGAACTGGTCCTGGAAATCATGGCCCGCGGCTTCCTGGATGAATCCGCGTCCGCCTTCCTGGGCGCGGCCACGGCCATCACGGTCATTGACGTTTCCGACCACGCCGAATATATCAAGCCCCGGCTGGACGACCTGGTGGACCGGCGTGAGTTCAACAGCTTTATGGAAATCCAGGCCCGCAAGCTGGCCGTGGAACATGACCGGGAGGAAACAGCCCTGATACTGGACCTGGTGCGGGGCTTGGCGCGGCCCAACCTGAAGCCGGACCGGGCTCAGACCCTGGAGAGGCGCTGGCAGGCCGGGGCCAAGGTGGGCGAAATCTATGTTGATATAAAGCCGGGCCAGGTCATCGTCCAGGAAGGCACGGTCATCGACCAGGAGGCCATGGAGAAGGTCAAGGCCCTGCGGGCCGGCCAGAAGGTGGAAATAAACTGGCTGAAGCGCGTGGCCGGCGCGTTTCTGGCCCTCTTCCTCTTTTACAACCTGGTTATGATCCTGTTCAGCCTGGGCCCCAAGCGCCGCCTGGTTCCGCCGCCGTTCCGGGAGCAGCTCTTCATGAGCCTGATCGTTCTCCTGACCACCTTGGCGACCGACGCGGCCCTGGTTTTCGGCACCTCCCTCTCCTGGGACTTTGATTTCATGGAAAACCGCACCATTTTCTTCAGCCTGCCCCTGCCGGCCGGGGCCATGCTGGCGGGAGTTTTTTTCGGCATACGCCGGGCGACCCTGGTGCTAACCCTGGTCGCGGTGACCATCGCGGCGGTCATTCCCGGCGAAGCCCGCGTCATGGCCTTGCTCTATATCGTGAACGGCGCCATAGTCGCCATCTTAAGCCTCAAGCACATGACGGAACGGAAGGCCCTGGTGCCGGCTTCCTTCTGGGTGGCGGTGTTCAACTGCCTGACCCTAATGAGCCTGGCCCTTTACAGCGATTCCGTCTGGGGCCCCCAGACGGTCAACAACTTTCTGGCCGCCGTGGCCTGCGGTTTTTTTTCCGGCGTCCTGACCAGCGGCCTCATTCCCCTGGTGGAGATGGCCTTCGGCTTCAACACCAATCTCAAGATGCTGGAACTGGGCAACCTTGATAGTCCCATACTCCGGGAACTCATGCTTTCGGCGCCCGGCACCTACCACCACTCGGTCATCGTCGGGGCCTTGGTCGAGGCCGCCGCCGAGGCCATCGGGGCCAACCCTTACGTGGCCAAGGTCGGGGCTTATTACCACGATATCGGGAAAATGAAGAAACCGCTGTATTTCGTGGAAAACCAGTCGGGCGAAAACCGCCACGACACCCTGGCGCCCTCCATGTCGGCCCTGGTGCTGGTCGGCCATGTCCGTGAAGGCGCGGAAATGGGCCGGGCCAACCAGCTGCCCAAGGTCATCATCGACATAATTGAGCAGCATCACGGCGTCAGCCTCATGGGCTTTTTCTACCAGAAAGCCAAGGAACATCACCACCCCGGCCTGCCGGAGGTCAACGAGGGCGATTTCCGCTATCCCGGCCCCAAGCCCCGCAGCGCGGAAGCGGGCCTGGTGATGCTGGGCGACGTCTGCGAGGCGGCCACCCGGTCCCTGGCCGAACCCACCCCGCTTAAAATCAGGAACATGGTCAAGTTCGTGGTCAACCAGATTTTCAGCGACGGCCAGTTGGACGAATGCAGCCTCAAGACCTCGGACATAGCCGTGGTAGTCAATATTTTCACCACCATGCTCATCGGCATCTACCACCACCGGGTGGCCTATAACCAACGGAAAACCGTCCAGCCCGGCCAGCCTTCGCTTTCGGCCTCCTGGCCTGAGGGCGGCAAAGCCAAAGAGCCGGCTTATGCCCATTTATCTGTCGAACCGACAAAGAGCACTGCCCATTAATGAGATCGCCTTGAAGCGGCGGCTGGGCCGGCTGCTTAGGGAACTGGGCCTGGCCGGGGCCGAGCTTTCGGTGAGCCTGGTGGGCGACGAGGAGATGCGGGCTTTGAACCGGCGCTACCGCCGGCGCGACCGGCCCGCCAATGTACTGTCCTTCCCCCAGGGCGAGGGCGGGTTCAGGGGCGGCCCGCCCCGGGCCTTGGGGGATGTGGTCGTCTCCACCGAAACCCTGCTCCGGGAAACCGGGGAACCCGGCTGGGCCGGCTTTTCCGCGGGCGACCTCTTGTATTTCCACCTGGTCCACGGCCTGACCCACCTCCTGGGCTATGACCATGAACGCGGCCCGGCCGAAGCCGCCCGGCAGGAAGCCGAAACCGGCCGCCTTTGGGGGCTAATCCGCCATTCCTTGTAGTCGAATATCACTGTCACTCGCGGACGCGTTGTTTTTAGAATGGCTTGACAGAGCTTCCACGTTTTTTGCGCTTTTGGCGTTATGGGACGCGCTTTCATTTACGGACAGATGGTCAAGGTCCCCTATTTCAAAATTGTGGGACACCTGTTCTATATCCGCCCCAAGCCCTTTGACCACAGCGATTACGTCCGCGAAACTCCGCGCCAGCGTGCCGTTTCTTC
>JAITUX010000147.1 GCA_031286085.1 Candidatus Adiutrix sp.
CCCGCAAAGGCGGGCCCCTGTTCAAGAGCTACAGCGTCACCGAACTGCACGGCTGCCCCATTCGGCGCTGCGACGCCATCATCAACACCGAAGAGGCCCTGACGGCCGCTCCCCACCAGGGCTGAGCCCTGGACCCAGGCCGGCGGCCAGGCGGCAGCCTGGCCGCCGCCGGCTAAACCCGCGCCGGCTTCGGTAGTCTGAGCCGGAAAGATGCTGGAAATTTGAAGCGCCTCAGGCGCAAATTAGAGGCGCCTCAGGCGCCAGGCGGCGGCCTTGGCCGCCGGGAGGAAAAAAAATGATTCTTGACCAGCTTTCCGTATTTTTCGACACGGTGGACGCGGCGGCCTCGGCCGTCTCCAATGTGGTCACGGTTTCGCCCTTTGCCGGGCGGGACGAGCCGGTGAATGTGACCGTCCTCTTGACCGGCGCCAACGCCGCGGCGGTATCCCTGGCCGTCACGCTCCAGGAATCCGACGATAAGACCGCCTTCACCGACGTGGCGCCCTTCTACCTGAAAAAGCCGGACGCGGCCGGGGCGGTCCTGGTCTTCGCCCTGCCTTACCAGACCAGGAAGAAGTTTACCCGCCTGTCCTACGCGCTGACCGGCAGCCCGGCGGGGCTCAAGGTTTTCGCCGGCCTCACCCGTGACCACTTCGCGCCCTACGCCGAAGGCATGTATCTTGACGGCCGCCAGGGCTAAGACCCTGGCTCTGGAAGGAGGATAAGCCAATGGAGCAAGCTCAATATAAGGCCAAGGTTCCCTGCCGCATCGGCGGGGCCTACCGCCGGGCGGGGGAAGTCTTCACCATGCCCAAGTTCGAGACCGTGCCGTACTACCTGGAGGAAGTTCCTGGGGCCGATGGCCCCAGACCCCATGATTCCTCCGACCACCCGGCCCCGGCCGCTTCCGGGAGCGCCGGTAAAAAGCGGGCCGGCCCGGGTGCAGGGCTCAGCCCTGCCCCGGGGCCTATGCCGGGCGATCTGCCCGGCGTGGTGAGGGATTGAGGTGGCCGTCAATCCCTCCACGGTCGGCCTTTACAACCTGGCCCTGGCCCTCCTGGGCGGGGAGCAGTTGTTTACGGTGGATTCCACCTGGGAACAGAACACCTTGGGGATTCTGTGCAACAACCATTTCCCCGCCGTTCTGGACCAGGCCTTGGAGGCCCATCCCTGGAGCTTCGCCCGGGATAGGAAAGACCTGGCCCAGACCGGGAGGCAAAACCAGACCCAGGCCGGACGAAGCTACCGCTGGCGCTATGCCCTGCCGTCTGATTGTCTGCGGCCGGTGGAGCTGACCGGGGGCCGGCCCTTTGTCCTGGAAGGCCGGCATCTTCTGACCGACGCGGACCAGGCTGAACTTATCTATGTCCGGCGGGTGGAAGACCCCCGGGAATGGCCCCCGGCTTTCCGGACCGCCCTGGCTTGGGGTCTGGCCGTCGTTCTCGCCTCGGCCCGCAACAATGACCCGCGCAAGCAGCAGATGTGCCTCCAGCAGTATCAGCGGGCGCTGGGGGAGGCCATGGCCCGGGACAACAACATGCAACAGCCGGCCGAAGAACTCTCAGCCTGGGAGCTGGCCAGACTTGGCAGATAAAATTGTGGGTTCCAAGGGCCAATGGCCCTTGGCCGCCGGAGGCTCTCTTTTATGTCTTTGTTGACCTTACAGCCGGCCTTCACCGGCGGAGAACTTTCGCCCTCTCTCACGGCCAGGGTGGATATGGCCAAGTATGCCCAGGGCTGCCGGACGCTAAGGAATTTCCGGGTCCAGCCTCACGGCGGGGCGGCCAAGAGGTCCGGGTTCCGTTTGCTGGACGCCTTGCCGGGCCCGGCGGCCTTGCTCAAGTTTTCCTTCAACACCGAGCAATCCTACTGCCTGGCCTTCGGCGAGAGGTGGCTAGAGGTTTTTACGCCGGAGGGCGCGGTTCTGGACGCCCAGGATAAGGTCTATCATATAGCCAGCCCCTACACCCTGGCCCAGGCCCGGCGGCTGGCCTCGGCCCAGAGCGGGGACGTGCTTTTCCTGGCCGTGCATGGCGTTCCGCCCACCAAGCTCATGCGCTACGGTCACGCGGACTGGCGTTTCGAGGCCCTGAGCTTCGCGGCGCCGATTGCCGCGCCTGCATCCGTGACGGTCAGCGGTTCGTCCGGCCCCGTGCCCATCCGCTATTTCGTCACGGCCGTCAACGCCAAGAGCCAGGAGAGCCAGCTTTCGGCCGCGGCCCTCATCAACGGCCCGGCCTCCAATAACTGGACGGTCAACGATGCCATAACCATAACCTGGGGCGCCGTGACCGGGGCCGTGGAATACCGGGTGCATAAGTCGGAATACGGCGGCCGGCCGGGCTTTATAGCCGCGGTGACCACCGGCCTGACCTTCACCGATAGGAACGTCACCCCGGCCTTCGGCGAGGGCGTCCCGACCTATGACCATCCCTTCCCGGATAATGATTGGCCCGGCGTGGTCGGCCTCTATGAGCAACGCCTGCTCCTGGCCTCCACCCCCAACCGTCCCCAGACCCTTTGGCTGAGCAAGACCGGCGACTACGGCAATTTCGCCCGCTACACGCCCCTGGTGGACGATTCGCCCCTGGAGCTGACCATCGCTTCCTCCGAGGTCTCGGCCCTGGTCTGGGCGCGCGCCCTGCGGACTCTTGTTCTGGGGGCCGCGGGCATGGAATGGGAGGTGAAGAGCGGCGCGGGGGCCTTCACGGCCCGGACCGCCCAGGTCTCCCCCCAGAGCTATGTGGGCTCGGCCGCCCTGCCGGCCATCATCGTGGGCAACACCTTACTGCATGTGGCCCGCAACATGGCCCAGGTCCGGGCTTTGAAATATGACTTCGGCGCGGATTCCTACCAAGGTTCCGATTTGACCATCTTCTCCACCCATCTGACCGAGCAATACAAACTCACGGACTGGACCTATCAGCAACACCCGGACTCGATAATCTGGGCCGTGCGGGAGGACGGGGTTTTGCTGGGCCTGACCTTCCAGGCCGAGCACCAGATCTTCGCCTGGCATCGTCACGATACCCCAGGGGCCTTCAAAGCCGTCTGCGCCATACCGGCCGGCCGGGAGGACGTGCTTTTCGCGGAAGTGGAAAGGGAAGGGGTCCATTACCTGGAAATATTGGCCCCGACCTATACGGGCGGCGACTACAGCCGGGCCGTGTTCCTGGACAGCGCCCTTATTTATGACCATCCGGGTGAGCCGGCCACGCGCTATTGGGGCCTGGGACATTTGGAAGGCCGGATAGTGGGCCTCCTGGCCGACGGGGCCGTCCACCCCCCGCGCACGGTGGTGAACGGGGAAATCACCCTGGACTACCCGGCCGAGGTGGTCATAGCCGGCCTGGAATACGCGGCCGACCTGGAGACCATGCCCGTGGAGATGGCTAGTCAGCAGGGCGTCTCGGTGGGCCGGAAAAAGGTTATCAACGAAATCAATTTCCTGTTCCGGGAGACCGTCGGGGCCAAGGCCGGGCTGTCCTTCGACCGCCTGGAAATAATCAAGTGGCGCACGGACGAGCCCCACGGCCAGGGTTTGCGGCCCTTCAGCGGCCTCAAAAACGTGCCTGTGCC
>JAITUX010000171.1 GCA_031286085.1 Candidatus Adiutrix sp.
TTCATGGCGTTGATCATGGGGTGCATTTCCGGCTGGGTGCTGGGGACCAGGGAGGCGATGACTCCTATGGGCTTGACAATGCGCATCAAGCCGGTCTCCTTGTTGTCCTCGACTATGCCAACTGATTTTTGCTTGCGCAGGTCATTCAACAGGCCCCTGGACTTGCCCTTCAGCTTGGCAACCTTGGAAGCGTAGTCGCCAAGCCGCGTTTCCTCCAAGGCGCTGGCGGCCAAGTCATGGATCACGTCTTCCCGGCAGCCCAGGCCGTAGGCGATGCACAACACCAGCTTGTCCACTTCCTCCTGGGTGAAGGCTTCGGCCATTTTCTGGGCTTTTCTGGCCCGGGCCACCAACCCGGCCACATATTCGACAACACTTGCGCCATCCTGAGTCATAATGGTTCTCCTTTATCCAGACGCGGGTTTGAGCTGTATTACGACGACGGCCTCCGCGCCTGGTCGGCGCGGCCCTGGGCCGCTGTAACCGTGTCGCGTGTTTGGGTGTTGATTTTGCTGTCAATGGGCAGGCCCACGACATCGCGGATGTATTCCGCCGTCCTGATGACGCTTCCGATATCCGCCTTCGAGGCCAGGCCCATGCGCGCGGCCATGAACAGGAGGTCTTCCGTCGCCATGTTGCCGGAAGAGCCGGGCGCGAAAGGACAGCCGCCAAGGCCGCCCACGGCGGTTTCGAATTTGTTGATTCCAAGGGTCAGCGCCGCAAAAGTGTTGGCCGCGGCCAGGCCCCGCGTATTGTGCAGGTGCATGCCCCAGTCCACGTCTTGGGCGGCGTAACGCCGTTGCAACAGGCCTACACGCCGGATCACCTGCAACGGGTCGGCCACACCAACCGTGTCGCAGAGGGCGATATCCGTTATGCCCAAATCCAAGACCCCGTCGATGAGGAAGATGAGCTTGCTGTCGGCGACCTCGCCCTGGAAAGGGCAGCCGAAGGCGGTCCCCAGCGAGAGTTTCACTTTCAGCGACGGGAATTCGCGGCGTATGATCTTGAGTTCCTGAAGCGATTCTTCAGGGGTTCGGCGCACGTTGTTCAGGTTATGGGCCTCGGACGCGGAAATGACCACCGCTATCCGGCCCACCCCGGCTTCGTGAGCGCGTTCAGCGCCCTTGGCGTTGGGGACCAGGGCGTATATCCGGTCCATGTCGGCGTGGCCCTTGACCGATTCGACCACTTCGGACGCGTCTTTCATCTGCTCGATGGCCTTGGGCGAGATGAAGGAGGTAGCTTCCATGGAGTCCACGCCGGCGGACAGGAGCATTTTGACTATGGCCGTCTTGTGCTCGGTGGGGAGCCATGTCTTGATGCTCTGGAATCCGTCCCGGGGGCCTATTTCGACTATGCGTATCTCTTCTGGAATGTTCATTTCTAAACCTCTCGGCAATGTTCCGCCGCGCGCGTCAGGCCTTGGACATATTGGGCAGCCACATGGCCAAATCCGGGAAGGCGGTGATTAGGGCGACCACCAGGACGATGATGATGACAAAGGGAACGATGCCGGCGTAGATATCCTGGGTGGTCATTTCTTCAGGGGCGATGCCCTTGAGGTAGAAAAGAGCGTAACCGAAAGGCGGGGTCAGGAAGCAGGTCTGGAGCATGGTCGCCAGCACCGCGATAATCCAGACCATGTCGAAACCGGCGTCGCGGATGAGCGGCAGGAAGATCGGCAGCACGATCATGACGATGCCCATCCAGTCCAGGAAGCAGCCCAGGATGAAAGTTATGGCCATCATCAGGACATAGACGCCCCACTTGCCGAGGCCCAGGGCGGCGATCAGATTCTTAACCGCCTCGTCTCCGCCGAGGCCCAGAAACATTGAGGTGAAGGCCGCCGCGCCCACCATGATGGCCAGGCACATACCAGTGGTTTTCGCCGCGTCATAGACGGAGTTGCGCAGCATCTTCCAGGAAAAGCGGCGGTAGGCGAAAGTCATGAGCAGCGAAAGGAAGGCGCCGAGGCCCGAGGCTTCCGTGGGGGTGGCCGTGCCGGTGTAGATGGAGCCGAGGACGCCCAGGATCAGGATGACCGGAGGCACCAGGTTGACCAGGCTCCCGATGATGCGCCGTTTCAGGGGCACGCGGGCCAATTCCTCCGCCGACAGGGCCGGGCCGCGCTCCGGGTGGCGGTAACAGAGAATCAAGGCATAGGCCGAATAGCTTGCGGCCAGCAGAAGGCCCGGCGTGAAACACGCCAGAAAAAGCTTGCCCACGGAAATCTGGGTGGTGGCGGCCATGACCACCAGCATGATGCTGGGCGGTATGAGAATGCCCAGGCTGCCGCCCGCGCAGATCAGTCCGGCGGTCAGCCGCCGGTCGTAGCCGTAACTCAACAGGGGGCCTATGGACAGAAGGCCCATGGTGATGACCGAAGCCCCCACCACCCCGGTACAGGCCGCGAATACGGTTGACACCATTATGACGGCCAGGCCCACACCGCCGCGCAGACGGCCCAGAAGATAGCGCACGGATTCGAACAGGCCTTCCGTGACGTTGGAGGCGGTCAGGAAATTGGCCATGAGCACGAACAGGGGAATGGCCACCAGGGTGTAGTTGTTCATGACCCCGAAAATGGAGTTGACGAAAATGGTCATGCAGTCCGGGCCCCAGCCGGAAAGCCCGAAGATCACGCCGAGGCCGCCCAGCACGAAGGCCAAGGGGTGTCCCGAGGCGAGCCCTATGAGCAGGGCCGCGAACATCAGGGCGACAAAACCGTAGCTCATACCGGGTCTCCTTTGAGAACGAGGATGCGTTTAAGGAATTCCGCCAGCCCTTGCAGCAGCAAGAGGCCGAAGGCGACGGGGATCACGGTCTTGAAGGGGTAAAGCGGCGGCGCGAACACTGACCAGCTTTTTTCAAGGGTCATCCAGGAATCCGCGGCATAGGGAAGGCTGTAGATGAACGCGCCTCCCACGAAGGGAAAGAAAAACACGAGATAGGTGATAAGGTCTAGCCGGGCTCTGTTCTTGACGTTCAGCCTGTTATACAACAGGTCGACGTTGACGATGCTTTTGTGTAACAGGGTGTAGGCTATGACCATCATGAAATGGAAGCCATAGGCCATGGTGATGGCCTCGAAGGTCCAGACCGTGGGCGTGTTCAACACCCGCCTGGTGAATATCTCGTAAACCACCAGCAGCATCATGACCAGAATGGAGTAGCTGCACACTTTGCCCACTATGTCGTTCAGGGCTTCCACGCCGGCGATAAATTTTTTCATGGCGCCTTATCCTCTGTTGGCTGTGGGGATGGGCCGTTGCGGCCGCCACGTGTTTCCAGCCTGGGCGGCCGGAAGCCGCCCTGTTTCAGGCGGCTTCCGGGCGGACCCCCCCTGGTTCAGGGCAGTTCAGGATAACTGGTCCAGTTGCGGCTGTAACTCCAAGGATGCATGGCGTCTCTGAGATGGGCGAAATTTTTGAGGAACGCGATCTGGTGCTTAAGCACCCGGGCATAGTCCGGGTTTTCCCTGGCCAGCTCGGCCATGATTTCGTCGCGGACCTTTTCCGCCATCACCAGGTCCGCCTCGGGCGCGCGGTTTATTTCCACGCCGGAGGCGAGCATCCGGTCGGTGGCCCCGGCGCTTTGGATGGTTGTTTCGGCCAGGCGAACCATATGGTTGGCCTGGGCCGCGTTGGCCACAATGGCCTTAAGGTCGGCCGGCAGGGCCTCCCATTTTTTCTTGTTTATCAAAATGCCGTGAATGGACGAGGTCTGGTGGAAGCCGGGGCTCAGCCAGTATTTGGCAATTTCGGTGATTTTGGCGTCTTCGTCCGCTAAGGGGATGGAGATTTCGCAGGCGTCCACGACGCCGCGCTGCATGGCTTCATACACTTCATTCAAGGCTATGGAAACCGGCTGGGCGCCGAAGGCCTGGAGGAGTTTGCCTTGCACCAGGCCGGGGGCCCGGACCTTCAGCCCTTTAAAATCGTTTAATGATTTAAGGGGCGCCTTGCTGGACCGGAAACCGGATTCAATGTCGTGAGAGTGATGCGGGAAATAGACGCAGTTGAACTTGCCGTACATTTCGTCATAAAACTGTTTGCCGCCGCCGCCGTATATCCAGTTGTAGAAATCAATGGCGTTGAAGCCGATGACATGGGAACCCAGAAGGTCGAAGGCCGTGTTTCGGCCGGACCAGTAGTTGGGCCAATCCCCGCCGGCATCAACCGCGCCGGAACTGACCAGGTCCAGCACCTGGTTGGCGGGTCCTATCTGTCCGGCCGGGAAGACTTTGATTACCAGGCGGCCGCCGGACATTTCCTCCACGCGCTTGGCGAAGGTCCGTTCGGATTCCAGCAGGGCGAAGCCCTCGGCCCAGGTGCTGGCCAGGCGCCAGTTTATGGTTTCGGCGGCGTTGGCCAAGCCGGCGGACGCGGCGCCCAGGGCAACGGCCAGTATCCCGAGTAGGCAATGGAATTTCTTCATGGGAAGGTCTCCTTAAGTCGTAAGGCTTACAGGGTGTCCGCGAAAATTTTGCGGACTTCCTCCCGGGTAAGCCGGTAGGTGGAATGGCCCATGACTCTGGTCTGGGTCATGGTTTCGTCGGCCAAGGCGTCCAGGTCTTTTTCCTGGACGTTCAATTGCCGCAGGGGAATGGCGCAGCCCGCGTCAGTCACCAGGCTTTCCACGGCCGCCAGGGCCTGGCCGGCGGCCTCCCGGGCGGAAAGGCCGCTTATGTTTTCGCCCAGGGCGGCCGCCAGGCGGGCCAGTTTTTCCTGTTCGGGCGCGGCCACGGCCTTGAGCACATTGTTCAGCATAACCGCGTTGGACAGACCGTGGGGCACATGGAACTTGGCGCCCAGGGCGAAAGCCAGGGCGTGCACGGCCGCCGCCCCCTCGGTCATGTTCATCGCGTAGCCGCCCAAAAGGCTGGCGTAGCTCATCCAGGCGCGGGCTTCCAGGTCCTGGCCGTTGCCCACGGCCTTGCGCAGATACTTGCCGATCACGCGCATGCCTTCCAGGCAGACGGCGTCGCAGAACGGCGTGGCCATGGTTGAAATGTAGCTTTCAAGAAGGTGACAGAAGGTGTCAAGGCCCGTGGCCGCGGTGACGTGGCGCGGCAGGCTGAGCGTAAGCGAGGGGTCCACGATGGCGTAGTCGGCGGTGATCATGTGGTCCACGACCCCGGTTTTAGAGCCGTTGACCACCATGATCGAAAAGATGGACACCTCGGAGCCGGTACCGGCGGTGGTGGGCAGAAGGGCCAGGGGAGCGCCCTTTTGCGGCACGCGGCCGATACCGGCATAGTCGGAAAACTTGCCTCCGTTGCCGGCCACCATGGCCACGGCTTTGGCCACGTCGAGGGGGCTGCCGCCGCCTAGGCCCACCACCGCGTCGCATTGATGCTGGCGGTAGATGGCCATGGCCTCATCGACATTCTCCTGGGGCGGTTCGGGCTGGACCTGGTCATAGACCGCCACCTTGAGCCCGCTGCCTTTGAGGGAGTCCAGGATGCCGTCCAGCAACCCGGCCTTGATTATCCCGGTGTCGGTCACCACCAGGCAGGATTTGGATTTAAGCCTGAGAATATGCCGGCCTGTGTCCGCGCTGACGCCGTGGCCGAAGACCACGCGGCCCGGGCTGTCGAATTTCCAGTTTGCCAAGAGGGTCATTCCGTCCTCCATTAGGTCATTGGGTTGATGAGGTGATTGGCTATAGAGGCTCCGCCGTGAATTGCGGGGCATCTTCAGCCGCCGCGCCGGTGGGCGCCGTTATGGGCATGATTGAGCAACAATCATGCCAGCCGCCGATTTTAAAAATCCGTAAAAAAAATGTCAGGAAATTATGCGTGATATCGCTCAGGAGGTGATCGTCGGCAAGCGTCCGGCTGAAGATAGGCCCCGTAAAACAAGCTGACA
>JAITUX010000020.1 GCA_031286085.1 Candidatus Adiutrix sp.
GAACACATGCGCTTGACCTGACGCCGCCGCCCTTCGGTGAGGGTCAGGCTGAGCCAGGCCCGGGCTCCGGCGGTGCCTTCCCGGGCGGTTTTCAGAAGCTCGGCCCCGGCCGGGGCGGCCGGGCGGCCGCCCAGCGGGAGGACGCCGTTCCGCAGCCTGGCCAGGTCCTCCTCGTCGGGTAGCCCCTCCACCTTGACCCGGTAAACCTTGGGCACCTTGGAGGAAGGATGCATGAGGCGCCGGGCCAGGGGGCCGTCGTTGGTCAGGATAAGCAGCCCCTCCACGTCCATGTCCAGGGGCCCGACCGGGAACACCCGGGCCGGCAGGCCCGCGAGAAAGGGGTTTATGGTGGGCCGGCCCCGGGGGTCGTCCAGGGTGGTCAGGCAGCCGGAGGGCTTGTGGAACATGTAATAGATTAATTTTTCCGGCGGGCCCAAGGGGCGGCCGTCAACCAGGATAACCGCCCGGGCCGGGTCCACCTTCAAGCCCGGCTCCGTCGCCTTACGGCCGTCCACCGTGACCCGCCCTTCGGCCATGAGGCGCTCGGCCTTCCGCCGGGAACAGCAGCCGGCCCCGCTGATGACCTTCTGCAGCCGCTCTTCAATGCCGGACGCCTTCCGGCCCCGGTCCTCGCGGGCCGCCGCCACCCGTCAGACCTCGGAGTCGCCGCCGCCCTGGTCGGCCTCGCCTTCCTCGTCGGCCTCGCCCACCGGGGCCACGTCCACCACGCACTCCCCCTCGCCTATGTCGATGAGCTTGACCCCGCCGGTGTTGCGGTGCCTTAAGCTGACCTCGCTGACCTTGAACATGATCAGGCGGCCGGTGTTGGTGATGAGCATGAGGCGGTCGTCTTCGGTCACTTTCAGAACGCCCGCCACCTGGCCGTTGCGGGGGGTGGTCTTGATGGTTATGGTGCCCATGCCGCCCCGGGACTGGAGGTTGTATTCGGCGGCGGGGGTGCGCTTGCCGAACCCTTTTTCCGTGACGGTCAAAAGAACTTCGCTGCGGTCGGCCGAGATGACCTCCAGGCCCACCAGGCGGTCCTTGGGCCCCAGGCTGAGGCCCTTGACCCCGGCCGCCTGGCGGCCCATGGGGCGGACCTCGGTCTCCTTGAAGCAGATGGCCTTGCCGCCCCGGCTGGAGAGAACCACCGCGCCCTGCCCGTCGGTCAGGACCGCGGAGACCAGTTCGTCGTCTTCGCCGATGGTCATGGCCACCACGCCGCGGCCCCGGGGATTCTGGAAGGCGCTTAGGCCCACCCGCTTGACGACGCCCCGGGCCGTGGCCATGACCACGTAGCGCTCCGGCTCGGCCAGGTCCTTGACCACCAGCACCGTGGCCACCTTCTCGTTTTCGGCCAGTTCTATGAGGTTGACCACGGCCTTGCCCTTGGAGACGCGCCCGGCCTGGGGCACCTCGTGGACCTTGAGCCAGTGGAGCCGGCCCCGGTTGGTCAGGAAGAGGAGATAGTTGTGGGTGGAGGCGATGTAAAGGCGCTCCACGAAATCGTCCTCCCTGGTCCGGGCCGCGGTGACCCCCTTGCCGCCGCGCTTCTGGGACCGGTAGAGGGTCACGGGGTTGCGTTTTATGTAGCCGCCGTGGCTTATGGTCACCACCATTTCCTCGTTGACTATGAAATCCTCCGGGTTGTAATCGCCGGGCCGGGCGTCGGTGATCTGGGTGAGGCGCTCGTCGCCGTATTCGGCCTTGAGGGCCAGGGTCTCCTCCTTGATCGTTTCCAGGAGCAGCTTCTCGGAAGCCAGGATGGCCAGGTAGCGCTCGATGGCCAGCCGCAGGGCTTCCCGTTCGTCAACCAGGCCCTGGCGTTCCAGCTGGGTCAGCCTGTGGAGCCTGAGATCCAGGATGGCCTGGGCCTGGATGTCGGTGAAGGCGAAGCTTTCCTTAAGGCCGGTTTTGGCCTCGCCCGGGGTGCGGCTGGCCCGGATCAGGGCTATGATCTCGTCCAGGAGGTCCAGGGCGCGGAGCAGCCCGTCCAGGATATGGGCGCGGGCCTCGGCCTTCTCCAATTCGAAGACGGTGCGCCGCCGCACCACCTCCCGGCGGTGGGTCAGAAACTCGTTCAGGACCTCCTTGAGGTTCAAAAGGCGCGGGGTCTGCCCCACCACGGCCAGCATGATGATGCCGAAACTTATCTCCAACTGGGTCTGGCGATAGAGCTGGTTCAGGATGGTTTCGGCCGAGTCGCGGTGGGAGGCCTTGAGGTCCAGGACCACCCGCACGCCGCCTTCGCTGTTGCTCTCGTCGCGGAGTTCGGCCACCCCCTCCAGTTTTTTCTCCCGGATGAGGAGGTCGATGTCTTCCACCAGCTTGGCCTTGTTGACCTGGTAAGGTATTTCCGTGATGACCAGGGCCTTGGGGTTTTCCCGGGCGTCGATTTCCACCGTGGCCCGGGCCCTAAGGCGGAAGAGGCCCCGGCCGGTGCGGTAGGCCTCGCGCAGGCCCTCGCGGCCCAGGATGAGGCCGCCGGTGGGGAAATCCGGCCCGGGGATGTGGCGCATCAGTTCATCCACCGTGATGGCCGGGTCGTCTATGAGGGCCGCCAGGCCGGCGGCCACCTCGCTGAGGTTGTGGGGGGGTATGTTGGTGGCCATGCCCACGGCGATGCCGGCCGAACCGTTGATCAGGAGCCCCGGGGCCCGGGTGGGGAAGACCGAGGGCTCCTCCAGGGTGCCGTCGTAGTTGGGGCTGAAGTCCACGGTGTTCTTTTCCAGGTCGGCCATGAACTCGTGGGCCAGCTTGGCCAGGCGGACCTCGGTATAACGATGGGCCGCGGCCTTGTCGCCGTCCAGGGAGCCGAAGTTGCCCTGGCCGTCGATGAGGGGATAGCGCATGGAGAAATCCTGGGCCAGGCGCACCATGGCGTCATAGACGGCCAAATCGCCGTGGGGGTGGTATTTGCCCAGGACGTCGCCGACCACCCGGGCGGATTTCTTGTGGGGCCGGTTGTAGTCGTTGCCCAAGTCGTTCATGGCGAACAGAATGCGCCGATGGACGGGCTTGAGGCCGTCCCGGGCGTCCGGCAGGGCCCGGCCGATGATGACGCTCATGGCGTAATCAAGGTAGGAGGCCTTTATTTCGTCCTCGATATTGACCGGTTCCGTCCGCGTTTGCTCTAAAAGATCCATGCTCCGACCTTCCGGGGCCGTCCGGCCTTCTTTAAAATATGCCCGCCGGCCCAAGTATTTGAGGCTAACACACCATTATACCCCAAGCCGGGGGGATTGCCCAGTTTTTTCCCAGGCTGCCAGGGTGCCGCCTGGGCCAAGGCCGGCGGACGACGGGCTGGCGACAGGGTTAAGTTGCCGTAGCCGGAAGGTTGGCGGTGAGTGAAGACTGGCCAGGCCGAACGCCCGCCCTCTGGACTTTTGGAGCCGGCCGCGCTACAATAACAAGGCTAAAGTTCCATTCATCCCCGCCCGCCCGGCCCCGGAAGCCTCAAGCGGGCTCTTCCGTCCGGCCGCGCGAGGGGCCGACGCCAAAAGATTCAAGGAGTCGCAAAATGGCCAAATCCCTGTACATCTCGGTCGTGGGCCAGATTAACGGCAAAAACGAGGCGGCCCTCGCCGTTCTCGCCAAGGCCCCCAAGTCCTCGGCCGCCTATTTCAAGCCCATCGCCCTGGGACCGGACGACCCCGGGGTCAAAGCGGCCCTGGCCGCGGCCGGCCTGCCCGGCGCCCCGGCCGATTACTACGGCCTGACCCAGAAAGAGGCTTTCGACCTTTTGGCCCAGGGCCAGACTTCGGCCATCATGGACACGGTATTCCAGAAATATAACCCCCTGGCCTCCCGCTACGCCACCGTGGTCATCGAGGGCGTGGACCTGCAGCCCTCGGGCGGGGCCCTGCCCAACCTGGACGCCGACCTGGCGGCCAACCTGGGCAGCCCGGTGATTCTCCTGGCCGAAACCAAGGCCGAGGGCGCCGCGGCCGCCGCGGCCCTGGCCGTGCGCACCTACCAGGGCCGCTTCGCCGAGGTCCTGGGCCTGGCCGTCATCGGGGGCGGGGGGAAACCCGTTCTCCCGGAAGGGGTGAACCTCTGCGAATTCGCCGCCCCGGCCGGGGTGGCCGCCTGCCCCTGCCTGGAAAAGGCCGGTGAGTTGGCCGGCCGGCCCGGCCGGCCCGTGACCCCCAAGCGCTTCGAGTTCCAGCTCATTGAAAAGGCCAAGCTCAAAAAGCAGCACATCGTGCTGCCCGAGGGCAACGACGAGCGCATACTCCGGGCCGCCGACGACATCCTGGCCAAGGACTTCGCCGCCATCACCATCCTGGGCGATCCCGACGCCATCAGCCGCAAGGCCAAGGAACTGGGCCTGGGAACCCTCACGGCCAAGGCCCAGCTCTTAAACCCCCAGAACAGCCCCTTGCTCCCGGACCTGACCCACGAATTCTTCGAGCTGCGCAAGGCCAAGGGGATCACCGAGGAAAAGGCCGCGGCCCAGATGAAGGACCGCAACTTCTTCGGCACCATGATGATACAGCGCAAGAAAGCCGACGGCATGGTCTCGGGGGCCGACGGAACCACCGCCGACACCATCCGCCCGGCCCTGATGATCATCAAGACCAAGCCAGGCTGCTCCATCGCCAGTTCCGTCTTCCTCATGTGCCTGGCCGACCGGGTCTGGGTCTTCGGCGACTGCGCCATCAACCCCAACCCCACCCCCCAGCAGCTGGCCGAAATCGCCATCATCTCGGCCCAGACGGCCAAGGCCTTCGGGGTTGAGCC
>JAITUX010000040.1 GCA_031286085.1 Candidatus Adiutrix sp.
TATAAAATATTTCAGGCAAAATATAATAAGTTAGCACGGTAAAAAGTCTGGACCGGGCACCTAATCAAGGCTTGTGGTTAAATGCGGGCAAACCATGTCCGAATATGCTCTTCTCTGCCCTATGGGTGCGGGGCCTCTAGAAGTTCGGCGCTTTAACCCGCCCGCCCGGCTTTTTCCCTTGGCAGCGCGGCTAACGCTATATATAATTGGTTGGCCGTTAAAGCCGCAGTTTGGATCGCCTCGGGCTCAGGAGAACTAAAATCGCCATGCCGGTGTTTGAACCAGTCATCGGGCTGGAAATTCATAGCCAGCTTAAGACCGCCACCAAAATGTTCTGCTCCTGCCCCATCACTCCGGGGGCGGAACCAAACACCCATATTTGTGAAGTCTGCACCGGCCAGCCTGGGGCCCTGCCGCGCCTCAATGCCCGGGCGGTGGAATTGGCGGTTCGGGCCGGTCTGGCCTTGGGCGCCCAGGTCAGCGAGATTTCCGTCTTCGCCCGCAAGAATTATTTTTATCCCGACCTGCCCAACGGTTTTCAGAATTCTCAGCTCGACCCGCCCATTTGCCGGGGGGGAGGCCTGGATTTGCCGGATTATGGCCGCCATATCCGTCTTAACCGCATCCATTTGGAGGACGACGCCGGGAAATGCCTCCATGATGAACAGCGGGGCCAGACCTTGGTGGATCTCAACAGGGCCGGGGCGCCCTTGATTGAAATAGTCACCGAGCCGGACTTCCGTTCCGCGGGCGAGGTCATGGATTTTTTGAAGAAACTCCACGCCATCCTGGTTCAGCTGGAAGTGACGGCCGGCCGTCTGGAAGAGGGCGAATTCCGTTGCGACGTCAATGTGTCCCTAAGGCCGCGGGGCGCGGAGGCCTTGGGCCGGCGCAGTGAAATAAAGAATCTCAATTCCTTCCGTCATGTGGGCCAGGCGATTGAATACGAGATAGTCCGGCAAGGCGGCCTACTTGAGCGGGGGGAGAAAATTGAGCAGGAAACCCGTCTTTTCGACCCGGCCCGCCAGGAGACCAGGACCCTGCGCGGCAAGGAGGAGGCCCATGACTACCGGTATTTCCCCCAGCCGGACCTGCCGCCGGTGCTTGTGCCGCCCGCGCTCCTGGCCCGAATAAAGGCCGAAATGCCGCCCTTGCCGGAGGCTGTCATGGCCGAGCTGCTGTCTCTGGGCCTGACGGCGGAACAGGCGACGCTGCTCCTGGAACGGCGGGGGGCGCTGGAATACTTCAA
The DNA here is from genome assembly GCA_031286085.1 of Candidatus Adiutrix sp. Taxonomy (GTDB): domain Bacteria; phylum Desulfobacterota; class Desulfarculia; order Adiutricales; family Adiutricaceae; genus Adiutrix. The sequence goes on from JAITUX010000040.1 coordinate 1,250, forward strand.
GGCGGCCCTGACCTTTCTGGACGATCCCAAACGCCTGGCGACCCTCATGGTGGAACTTCTCCTGCCGGCCGCCCAGAAAGAGAATATCCCGCCCCTGGATTGCGCCTGCGGCCCTGAAGTCCTGGCCGCCCTGGCCCGTCTTTTGGCTGAAGAGGCCCTTGGCCGCCGGGCGGCCTATGATCTGTTCCCGGAACTTTTCGCCCGGGGCGGCGACCCTGAAGCTCTGGCCCGTGACCGGGGGGTCTTTCAGATTTCCGAGACCGGCGCCTTGGAGGCCCTGGCCCGGGAGCTCATCGCCGCCCATCCGGAGGAGGCCCGCCGTTACCGCGAGGGCCAGGATAAATTGCTCTCTTTCTTCGTGGGCCGGCTCATGCGCCAGAGCCGGGGCGCGGCCAACCCCAAGCTGGCCGGGGAAATCCTGGCCCGGCTGCTTAAAACCTGAATTCATGCGGGGGAGACCATGACCTTGGACCAGAAAACGGCGGAACGGATAGCGGAACTGGCCCGCCTCCATTTCGATAAGGACCCGGCCGCGGCGGCCCGCCTGGCCAAGGAACTGTCCGGCATTGTCAAGGCCATGGATATTTTGAACGAAGCCGACGTCGCCGGAGTGGAGCCTCTCTATTCGCCCCTGGCGGAAGTGGCCGGGCCCCGGCCGGACGAGCCCGGCCGGGGGGCCGAGCCGGAGGCCCTGTTGGATCAGGCTCCCGAACGGGTGGGCCGTTTTTTCGCCGTCCCCAAAATCATCTGAGGCCGGCCTTGGTTTAAAGATAACGATGAGAGCTGGCCATGACCGAGCTTCATAAATTGACCCTGACCGAGGCGGCCCGGCTGCTCCAGTCCCGGGAGATCAGCGCCGTGGAAATGGTCGGCGCCTCTTTGGCCCGCCTTGAGGCCACCGAGCCGCTTATCCAGGCCTGTCTTACCGTGGCCGGCGAAGAGGCCCTGGCCGAGGCCCGGGCCCTGGACCAAGCCGGGCCGGACCCGGCCCGCCCCCTCTGGGGCCTGCCCCTGACCGTCAAAGATGTTTTCCTGACCAAGGGCCTGCGCACCACCGCCGCTTCCCGCTACCTGGAAAACTATATCCCGGCCTATGACGCCCGGGTGGTGGAGAGGCTGCGCCGGGCCGGGGCGGTCATAATAGCCAAAACCAACCTAGATGAATTCGCCATGGGCAATTCGACCGAATTCTCGGCTTTCGGCCTCACCCGCAATCCCTGGAATCCCATAAAGGTGCCGGGGGGCTCCAGCGGCGGCGCGGCCGCCTCGGTGGCCGCCTACCAGTCTCCGGGCGGCTTCGGCACTGATACCGGCGGCTCCATACGCCAGCCGGCCTGTCTTTGCGGCTGCGCGGGAATCAAACCCACCTACGGCCGGGTGTCCCGCTACGGCATTGTGGCCTTCGCCAGTTCATTGGACCAGGCCGGGCCGCTGGCCCGGCGGGTGCGGGATTGCGCCTGCCTCCTGGCGGCCGTGGCCGGTCCGGACGAACGCGACGCCACTTCCTCTCTCCATCCGGTGGAGAACTACGGCGCGGCCGCCGCCCGGCCCCTGGCCGGGCTGAAACTGGGCCTGCCCCGGGAACTGTGGTCCGCCAACCTGGACCCGGAAGTGAGGTCGGTTCTAAAGGCCGCGCTCCACACCCTGGAAGGGGCCGGGACCAAGCTGGTCGAGTTCAGCTTCCCCAGCCTCAAATACACCGTGGCCGCCTACTATGTCCTGGCCTCCTCCGAGGCCAGCACCAACCTGGCCCGTTACGACGGGGTGCGCTACGGCCGCCGGGCCGGCGGTTCGGGCGGCCTGGCCGAACTATACGTTTCCTCCCGCCAAAGTTTTCTGGGGCCGGAAGTGCGCCGCCGTATCATCCTGGGCACTTTCGCCCTCTCTTCCGGCTACTACGAGGCCTATTTCCAGAAAGCCGCCCGGGTGCGCCGCCTGATTCGGGACGACTACGCCAGGGCCCTGGCCGGCTGCGATTTCCTTCTGGCCCCGGTTTCTCCGTTGCCGGCCTGGGACTTGGGCCGTTTTATAGATGACCCGGTAACCAACTACGGGCTGGATTTGATGACCTTGTCGGTAAACCTGGCGGGGCTTCCGGCCCTGGCTTTCCCGGCGGGGCTGGGGCCGACCGGGGGGCTGCCGGTGGGTTTGCAGCTTATCGCCAGGCCCTTTGAGGAAATGGCTCTTTTCAGCGCGGGCCTGGCTTTGGAAGAAGCCTTTCCGCCGCTCTTGTAGCGCCCTGTAAAACAAGCGGGATGGTGAAAACATGTGCGGCATAATCGGCTTGATAAGCCCGGGCCGGAATGTGTTGCCGGAAGTTCTGGATGGCCTGCGGCGCATGGAATACCGGGGTTATGACTCGGCCGGGGTGGCCACCCTGACCGCCTCCGGGGCCATTGAGCGGCGCCGGGCCGAGGGCAAGCTGGCCGCCTTGGCGGACCTTCTGGCCCGGGAGCCCTTGGCGGGAGGCATAGGCCTGGGACACACCCGTTGGGCCACCCACGGCGCCCCCAGCGAAGTGAACGCCCATCCCCACGCCACGGCCGAGGCGGCCGTGGTCCACAACGGCATCATTGAAAACTTCCGGGAGCTTAAAACTAAGCTCCAGGCCGCCGGCCACCGTTTTGAGACCCAGACCGACAGTGAAGTGGTGGTCCACCTGGTCAGTGAAAGCCTGCGCCGGGGCCTTAACCCGGTTGCGGCGGTGCGGGAGACCCTGCCCCTTTTGGAAGGGGCTTTCGCCCTGGTTTTTCTCTTCGCCGGCCGGCCGGACCTCCTCATCGGCGCCCGCCAGGGGGTGCCCCTGGCCGTGGGCGAGGGCGGGGAACTTCAGGCCCTGGGTTCCGACGCCTTGGCCCTGGGGCCGGTCTGCCGCCGCCTGACCTACCTGGAAGACGGGGAACTGGCGGTCGTCGAGGGCGGCCAGGCGGCGGTATTCGACCGGCGGCATAAACCAGTCGAAAGGCCGTGGCGGCCTTCCTCCCTGGCTTCGGCCGACCTGGGCAAGGGCGGTTTCCGGCACTACATGCTCAAGGAGATCAACGAACAGCCCCAGGTTATCGGCGACACCCTGAACACCATGATCAACCCGGCCACCGGCCGCCTGGCCCTGCCCAACCTGCCGGAACTCAAGCGCGCCTCCCGCCTGGTTCTGGTGGCTTGCGGCACCTCCTATTACGCCGCCCTGGTCGGCAAATACCTCATCGAAAAATTCGCCCGCCTGCCGGTGGAGGTGGAAGTGGCTTCGGAATTCCGCTACCGGGAACCGGTGCTTGGTCCGGGCCAGGTGGCCCTGTTCATCTCCCAGTCCGGGGAGACCGCCGACACCCTGGCCGCCTTAAGGCTCTGCCGCGAGTCCGGGCTGGGGCTCTTGAGCATCGTCAACGTGCCCGAGAGCAGTATCGCCCGGGAATCGGACGCCGTGCTGCCCACGGTGGCCGGGCCTGAATTCGGGGTGGCCTCCACCAAGGCCTTCACCGCCCAGTTGACCCTCCTGTCGGCCTTGGCCCTGGTCCTGGCCAGCCATCGAGGCCACTTGGCGGAACAGGAAGAGGCCCGCCTGGTGCGGGCCCTGATGGAAGTTCCCGCGGCCTGCGCCTCGGTGCTGGCCGAGACGGGGCCCATAGAGGCCCTGGCCCGGGATCTCCTGGCCCCGGCCCGGGACGTCCTCTTCCTGGGGCGCGGCCCGGGCTTCCCCATCGCCCTGGAAGGGGCCTTGAAGCTCAAGGAAATTTCCTATATTCACGCCGAAGGCTATGCCGCCGGAGAGATCAAGCACGGCCCCATCGCCCTGGTCGATGAAAATGTGCCGGTCATCGTGGTGGCGCCCAGCGACGGCCTTTTCCCCAAGATAGCCTCCAACCTGGCCGAGGTCAACGCCCGGGGCGGCCGGACGGTTTTCATAGGCGACTCCGCCGGCCTGGCCCGGGTTTCCGGTCTGGCCGGCCATCTTTTGTTGCCGGAGATCGACCCCTTCGTCATCCCCCTGGTTTACAGTCTTCCGGTCCAGCTTCTGGCCTATTATGCCGCCGTGGCCAAGGGCACCGATGTGGACCAGCCCCGCAACCTGGCCAAAAGCGTGACGGTGGAATGACGACCTCCGGCATAGCCGGAGGTCGTCACTTAAGTAGATGAAGGGCTGTTACCCCAGCACCATGGCCACATAGCCGAAGACGGTGAGGAGTATCCCGGAGACGGCGTAGCCCACCGGGAAACCGAGCCAGGGGACTGAACTGTTAGCCTCTTTGGCGGCCTCGCGGGCTGGGCCGGAGTGGGAACGGGCCCCGGCCACGGCGCCCATCAGCACGGCTGGGTTGATCTTCATTATATGGTATCCGATGGCCCAGACCACTAACGGCGGCAGCGTACAGGCCGCAAAGCCCACCACAAAAATCTTCAGGGCAATGAGGCCGGTGATCTGCGAAAGCAGGGTCGCCCCCGCGTTTACGCCTACAATGGCCACAAATACATTCAGCCCCAAATCTTCCAAAACGTTGCGCGCCGCATTGGGCGTATTGCCGAAAAAGCGCAGCCGCGAATACGCGGAAGAAACTATGATGCCGGACACCAGGAGGCCGCCGGCATTGCCGAGGCTGATGTTGGCCCCGGCCGCGGGGAACTGGATTTGGCCGATAAGAAAGCCCAGGATCATGCCGATGGACAAGGTGAGCAAATCCGTGGAGGAGTTATGCCTGGCCACGACGCCCACAGTGTTGGCCACCTTGTCCACGACGGACTTCACCCCGGTGACGAACAGAACGTCCATACGCTGCAGCGTGAGCCCCGGGCCCAAAGGCATGGCATGGCCGGCCCGCTCAATGCGGGTTATCTGGATGGGCCCCGCCAGGAGGGTGGCGTCAAGTTCATGGATGGACTTGTGCAGAACATCGTGTTTGGTCACCAGGATTTCCGCCTGGTCCACCGGGATATTCAAGGATTTAAGATTGGGCTCTTCAGGCCCTATCAGGCCGATGTGATCCGTCAAATCTTCAAGGGTGGCGCTTAGGACGACCACATCATTCAAAGCCAGAACAATATCCGGCTCGGCGCCCAGGGAGACGTTGTCCCGCACCACATTGAACACATGGTATTGCTCATAGGCCCCGGTAAAGTCGCCGATGGTTTTGCCCGCCCAGGCTTTATTGTGCAGATGGTAAGCCCGCATGTCATATGGATGGTAGGCCGTCAAGTTCGCGTCATCCACATTGGGCACGGCGTGCTCCACTTCATACTCGCGGGCGGCTTTCCTGGCGTCAATGCCCCACCAGTGGGGCAGGTATTTGCAGAGAAGAATTATGCCCACCGTGCCCCAAATGTAGGTTATGCCGAAAGAAAGGGCGATCATGGCCGAAACCTGCTCCGCGGTGGTGCCGAGCGGCAGGCTCACCGCCCCTTGAGTTATAGCCTGTTCGGCGGAGCCCAAGGCCGCCGACATGGTCATGGAACCCGCCAGCATGCCGCCGGCCGCCCCCAGGGGCAGCTCAAACAACCTGTTGCCAATCACCACCAGGAACAGACCCAGGAAACTGCACACCACCGCCAGAACGGTGAATTTCAGGCCATCTCCCTTCAGGCTGTTAATGAAGGATGGCCCCACCCGCAGGCCGACTCCGTACATGAACAGGTAATAAAAAAGGGACTTGGTGAAATCATCCAGAGAGAAGGTCACCCCATAGGCGGAGCCTAAAACGGAAATCCCGCAGCCCACCACAATGGCCGCGGCCACGGCGCCCAAACTGTAGCCTTTGACGGTTATGTGCCCGATCCACATGGACAGACCGAGGACGACAAACAATAAAATGTAGGGGTTGGCCCCCAGAAATTGCAATAAGTATAACATGCAAGCTCCCGAAGCGTTGTGCCGTCTATTTTAGAAAATTCGTCAAGCGGGCGGGGATATCCCCGCCCGGGTCAGGCGCCATGTGTTTCGGCGCCGTTCAACACTTGGCCGGGCTGCCTTTTTTCTCGCAATGAAGGCTGGGGGGCTTGTTATGGCCGCCGTTCTTGCTGAGAAACTCGCAGGCCGTAACGATGTCATGGCCAAGCATCTTGACCACGGTGTGGTTCAGGTGGGGCCGAACCACCACGCGCAGGCAGTTCACTTCCTGGGCGTTAGCCGGCATGGCGTAGGCGGAAAGCACCCAGCCGCGCTCGCGGACCTTGGCCGACACGTCGAACTCGTTGAAGTTTTTGGCGTGTTTCTTGTTCAGGCCCAAGGCCACCACAGGGATGCGCTGGGTTTCGTTAAGCATGACGAAATAGCCGGATTTGAGCAGCATTTCGCGCAGCTCCCGGGCATTTTGCAGGGTGCGGCTCATAATGCGTTTGTAGCCCTCAAAGCCGTTGCGCAGCATCATGTAATACTGGACGGGTATCTGCATGGCATTGCGGCTGAAGTTCAGCGTGGCCGTGGGCATTTCCCCACCCAGGTAATTCACATAAAAGACCAGGTCTTCGTTGAAGACCTTACGCTCGCGGAAGATAACCCAGCCCAGGCCCGGAGGGGCCAGGCCGTACTTGTGGCCTGAAGCGTTGATGGACTGGACCCGGGGCAGACGGAAATCCCACTTGTAGTCGGGATACAGGAAGGGGTTGATGAAGCCGCCGGAAGCGCCGTCAATATGCATGGGGATATTTATGCCCGTGCGCTTCTCATAGGCGTCCAGCCAGTCGTGGATGTCCTGAAAATCGTCGTCCTCGCCGGTGAAAGTCTGGCCGGCGATGGCCACCACGCAGATGGTGTTTTCGTTCACCAGCTTGTCCAGATGCTCGGTGGTCAGGCGGTAGTTGCCGGGTTTCAAAGGCGCAATCCGCGGCTCCACATCAAAATAGCGCATGAACTTTTTCCACACGACCTGCACGTTGCCGCCGGTGACCAGATTGGGCTTGGAAGCATCCTGGCCGGCCTTTTCCCTGGCCTGCCGCCAGTTCCACTTATGGGCCAGGCCGGCCAGCATGCAGGCCTCGCTGGAGCCCACGGTGGCGGTGCCGTAAGGCTCCGCCTTCTTGGGGCCGTTCCAGAGATTGTGCAGCCATCTGACCATAGCGGTTTCCATGGCGAAAAGCTGCGGGTATATGTCATGTTCTATGTAGTTCTTCAAATAATTCGCGTTCAGGATATTGTGGGCCTCGGGCTCGCAAAAAGTGGTCACAAACGAAGAGAGGTTCAACGCCGGGTTGCAATCCGTCCAGGCCTCACTTTCAATCAGGGCTTCCGCCGCCCGCGCGGACATGCCATATTGCGGGAAATGGTCCTTGGAAATGTCCAGATTTAAATAATCGAACATGTGCATTTCTTTACGTGGGCTCATAGATTTACCTCTGCTGGTGGTTTGACAAGGCGCTTGCGGCCGGGCGGCTGTTCTTGGAGTAAACGCAAATAAACAAGACGCTGTTGGGCGTGAATAGGCGCGCAAGCCGGCCAAGTGCCGGGAGGGGGAGGGCGGGGGAAGGCCGCCCCGCCATCAGGCCCTAAAGCCTGGCGACAGGCTGCAAATGGGTTCCGCTCCCTATTTTCACGGGTGTTCCCTGTTCTTACTTAAGAGAGCCAAATGCCATTTAGGTGGTTAAGCTACTTGAACTCATGGCAAACTGTCAAGAAAAAACAGATGTCCAGCTTAGGCGTGTTTACTTCGCCTGTCTATCCGAAATAAGCCTTTTGGCCCGGAGACCCGAAAGGCGGCGGCTATGGAGGGTGTTTTTTAGGGGAATCGGCGGCCTATTGCCCGCCGCTGGGCTGGAAAAGGGCGGCCCGGGCTATAAAAATCACCCAGGCCGCCCATTACCGATTTTGCGTCAGCTTTAGAAGGAAATTCCCAAACCGGCCGAGGCGCTGTGGCCCTGGTAGCCCTTTCTGAGTTCCAGGTCGTAGTTGAGAAAAATATCGGTCGCGTCGGTCAGCCGGGCCTTGAGCCCGGTTCCGGCGGTCAGGCGGCTTTTGCCCGGTTCGATACCGGAAATGGTGGTGGATTCTCCCGAGCCCACGAAGCCCATGCGCAGTTCCGATTTGGGGTTGTTGGCCGCGACGACTCCGCCTAGGCGCAGTTCCGGGGAAACGGCGGCCCCGCCCTTGGTTTCAAAGGCCCCCGCCAGGCTTAGGTTAAGGGGGACTTCCAGGAAATCCTGGCTGCTGTCCCCGAACCAGTTGGCCACCATGTTGTCGGGGTCGGAGACTTGCTCCTCCCAGCCGTTACGCTTGACGTGAATCCAGCGCACCCCGGCGCTGGGCGTCAGGGAGGCCGTCTGGCCCATTTGAAAGGCCCGGCCGAATTTCAGGCCGGATTGAAAACTTTCCGTGGAGAAATCGCTGGTCTTTTGGCCGGCCTTCATCTCGACTGTGGCCTCGTTGTCCGAGCGGCCGTAGCCGAAACTGGCCTCCGCGAAATAGTTTTCTA
>JAITUX010000045.1 GCA_031286085.1 Candidatus Adiutrix sp.
CCGGTCAATTGACGCCCGCATCATCTGATGAACGCCCATCAACCGATGAGCGCCAACGCCTTTATCAATAAATTATTGTTTTTATACAGCATGTTCGTTTTATTGTCAACAGCTATTTAAGGCCCCCGCTCCCGGAAACCTGAAAGACGGTAATTTAAGACGGTTGGCCGGCCAACGGCCCCCAAAACGGAAAGAAACTATTTTGAATCGGCATCGGCCTCCGGCCTGGTCCTGGTGGTGGGGGCCAAACCTTCCTCAATCATGCGTTCCAGGCGTTTTTGCTGGCCGGGGCTGAAAGTCAACTCCAGCTTGTCGTATTCTGAGCGCGCCCGCGCGTGGCCCTTTTCCGCGGCCTGGTGAAGCCAGAAGGCTCCGGTGATGGGATCCTTGGGCGTGGCCTGACCGGCCAGGAACATGCGGCCCAATTGGTAGGCGCCTTCAGGCAAATCGGAGGCCGTTTTAAAATGCCTTAAGGCGGCCCGGTGGTCGGGGCGACGGCCGAAATCGTTATCCAAGCTCAGAAGGCCCAGGGCCAGATGGGCCTCCAGGCGGCCGGCCTCGGCGGACTGGGTGAAAGCCGCCACAGCCTCGGAGAAACGCCGGTTCCGCAGATGGATCTCCCCCAGCCAATACAGGGCCTCGGGCAGGCCGGATTTTTCCAGCCAGGCCTCCGCCGCCTCTGGGTTTTTTTGTTAATAATAACGCCCTAGTTCCAGGGCCGCGCTCCGGTCGTCCCTGGCCGCGGCCACGGTCAGCCACATGAGGGCCTGGCCTGGGTCGCGGGGCAGACCACCGGCTCCTTCGTCATAGAGCGCGGCCAGACGGTGGGCCGCCGCCGGGTGGCCGGCGGCCGCGGCCTGTAGATAAAAGGGAGTCGGTTCCAGCCCCGAAACGGTCTTTTTCTCCAGGGCCTCGGCCAGGCTGAAGGCGGCCTCGGCCCAGCCGGCCCGGGCCGCGGCCAGCAGGTGGTCGCGCCAGAGATCCGGCCCCTGCCATAGCGGGCTGCCGGGGCCGTGCAGCCTGGCCAGACCAAGAAGAGCTTCGCGGGAACCGGCCCGCGCCGCGGCCAGATAATGCTCCCTGGCCCCGGCCGCCTCGGGCGGGCAACGGTATTCCAAGGCCAGGCCGGCCAGGAACCCGGTCCAGGCCGGGCCGGGTTCAGGCTGGGCCTGGGCGGGGACGGCCCAGAGAAGGCCCGACAGAGCCAGACGGGCCAGATTGAAGAAAAAGCGCGCTTCCCGGGCGGTCAAGGCCATTCCTCCCCAATAAAATCATCCACCGGGCCGGATGGCCAGGTTTCCGGCCCTCCAGGCCGGAGGCCGGCTTTAGGCTCGGCCTCGGCCGGTTGGTCCGCAGGCCTGTGGTCCCCTGGCCCTGGCGCTTCCGGGATTTCCGGCCGGCCGGTTGGATTGACCCCGGAGCGCCTGGCGGTCAGGGGCCGCAGGTTGGTCAGGCCCAGGGGCCAGACTTCAGGCCAGAATGGGTGGGGGGCCAGGGTTTCTTCCTGGGCCCGGAGCGGCTGGTCCAGGCGTTCATCCAGAGCCAGCAGACGCTCCAATTGATATAGGAATACATAGGGGGCTTCCGAAGCGGCCAAGCGGGTCAAATCGGCCAGGATTTTGGCCCGCTGGTCAGCCAGCCGCTTCTGGGCCAGGCTTCGGCTGTCCTCGGGATTGACCGTCACGGTCTGAGCCAACTCTTCCAGGAGGCGGTCGGCCTCCGGGTGTTCGAAAAAGGCGGGGTTGCCTTCCGGACTGGAGAGCGAAGACAGAAAACGGCCCAGCCAGAGGTCCGCGGCGGGAATTTCCGGCGGCCGGGTATCCAGGAGCATATCATATTGTCCTTTGTCTCGGGCCCGACGCCACTGGGTTTCCGCCAGGGGCTGCAGGTCCACGGCCAGACCGTGGGGGGCCAGAGCCGCCTGGATGGTTTTCGCGTCGTCGTCCAGGTCCTTGGTCTGGTCACGGTATATCAGGACCAGGGGCAAAACCGGGGGGCCGACTTCCTTGAGCACCAGAGCCCCTTGGCGCCTGGGGTCGGCCCTGGCCGGATCCGCCTCGGGCGCCTCGGTCCGGCCAGGGCGGTTGTAGAAAAGGCCGTCGGGGAAGGGGCCGCCGAGTCGCCCAGGCCGGTCGGCGAAGGCGTCTTCGACTATGGCGCCAATGGCCCGGCGGACCTGAGACATCTTGGTATAGGGCCGGCGGGTGTTCAGGGCCAGGAAACGCACGCTGAAAGTGGGGGTCCGGCGGGCCCGGAAAGAGGCGGGCCAGGGAAGCCCGCCGCTGTCCGGCGCGACAGTCAGGTGAGATCTGTAGGCGGTCATTTTCCGGTAGCGTTCCCGGGGATCCGGCTCATAGTGAAAGAGGGCCAGGCCCACCAAGGGCTTGGCGGCCAGGTCCGGCCTGGCCTGGAGCCCCAGGGTGCCGTCCTTCCAGCCGTAAACCTGGTAGCGGCCGCTGCCCAAGGTGCGGGCGAACAGGAAGTCCGGGGGCTGGTTGCGCAGCCCGGGGCTGACCAGGGAAGCCTGGGGCAGGGCCAGGGAGGCCAGGAAAGGGGGCCAGGGACGGTTCAGAATCAGCCGGAAGGTCAGTTCCCCCATCCGCTCGAAGCCCTTGAGGCAGGGGAAGAAGTGGCGTCCGGTATCGGTGGACATGAGTCGGTCGAAGGAATAGAGGGCCGCATCGGCGTTGACCTGGAGGCCATCGGCAAAGGTACGGCCCTCTTGAAGTACAAAAGTATAGATAAGGCCGTTGTCGGAAACCGTCCAGGTTTTGGCCAGGGCCGACCGGGGTTC
>JAITUX010000062.1 GCA_031286085.1 Candidatus Adiutrix sp.
TTATTATCTCCCAGGAAAAGGCCGAAAAGGTGGTCAGGCCGCCCAGAAACCCCGTGACGAGCAACAAACGCCCTTCCTCCGACCAGTCGCTCCTGGCGGTGAAAGCGGCCATCAAAAGCCCAATCAGAAATCCTCCGCCCAGATTGACGGCCAAGGTGCCGGCCGGAAAGGCCGGTCCTTCACTTGGGGCCGGGTTCAACTTTACGGCCATAAGCCATCTGATTAGGGCGCCGGCTCCGCCGCCGGCGAATACCGCCAATACTTTGATCATGATTCAGGCCTTTAATTAAAATCAAGCCCGCCCCCTTGGTGGGGGCGGGCTTGGCGTTGGCGAACATGCCGGTTTTTTTAGAAAATACCCTTGACCTTGCCCGTGGAGGTGTCCACATCGACGCGGCGGTAGGCCGGGTCGGAGGCCGTGCCGGGCATAAGGGTGATGGCCCCGGCCACCGGGACCACGAAGCCCGCGCCGGCATAAACCAGGCAGTCGCGGACAAAGAGTTTCCAGTTTTTGGGCACGCCCTTGATGGTGGGGTTGTCCGAAAGCGAGAGGTGGGTTTTGACCATGCAGAGGCCGAGCTTGCTGATGGTGGGGTCTTTTTCGTAAGCTTCCAGCTTCTTGGTGGCGTCGGCGGAATAGTCCACGCCGTCGGCCCCGTAAACTTCCTTCGCGATGAGGGTGATGCGTTCGCGCAGGGGTTGGTTCAGATCATAGAGGAACTTGAAGGCCGGCTTGTCGTTGCAGGCTTCAACCACCGATTCGGCCAATTCCTTGGCCCCTTCACCGCCCTTGAGCCAGTGATCGGAAACAGCCACGCGGGCGCCGGCTTTTTCAACGATTTTGCGGATGGCGGCGATTTCTTCCTTGGTGTCGGTGACGAAGGAGTTGATGCAGACAACGGGGCTGATGCCGGCTTTCTTGACCGTGGCCACATGGTGCAGAAGGTTGCCGCAGCCGGCTTCCACCTGGCCCACGTTTTCCTTCTTGTATTCTTCGGGCAGGGGCTTGCCGGGAACGGGGATGGGGGCGCCGCCGTGGCACTTGAGAGCCCGCACGGTGGCCACGATGACGGCCGCGTTGGGAACCAGGCCGGAAAAGCGGCACTTGAGGTTCCAGAATTTTTCAAAACCGATGTCGGCGGCGAAGCCGGACTCGGTGACGTGATAGTCGCTGAACTTGAGGGCCAGACGGTCGGAGATGATGGAGCTCTGACCGATGGCGATGTTGGCGAAGGGGCCGGCGTGGACGAAGCAGGGCTGCCCTTCCAGGGTCTGCATGAGGTTGGGATTGAGGGCTTCCACCATCCAGGCGGTCATGGCCCCGGCCACGTCGAGGTCGCTGGTGGTGACGGGCTTGCCGGTCTTGTCATAGGCGACCACGATTTTGCCGATGCGCTCACGCATATCCTTGAGGTCATTGGCCACGGCCAGGATGGCCATGATTTCCGAGGACACGGCGATGCCGAACTTGGACTGCATGGTGAAGCCGTCGCCCCGGCCGCCGAGGCCGATGATGATGTTGCGCAGACACTGGGCGGCGAAGTCGATGATCCAGCCGTATTCAACCCGGGTGGGGTCGATATCCAGGCGCTTCAAGCCACGCTTGGACAGCTGTTCGTCGGTGTAGTTCCGCTCATGCTGCATGCGGGAGTTCAAGGCCACCATGCCCAGGTTGTGGGAGTTCATGATGGCGTTGATGTCGCCGGTGAGGCCCAGGGAGAAGGGGGTCAGGGGCACGCACTGGCTCATGCCGCCGCCGGCCGCGGAACCCTTGACGTTCATGGTGGGGCCGCCGGAGGGCTGACGGATGGCCGCGGTGACTTTCTTGCCGAGGACGCCCAGACCCTGAGTCAGGCCCATGGTGGTGGTGGATTTGCCTTCGCCCAAGGGGGTGGGGGTGATGGCGGTGACGTCGATATATTTGCCGTCAGGCTTGCCCTTCAGGCGTTCCAAGGCCCTGGCGTAGTCGATTTTGGCCACGTAATGACCATAGGGCAGGACTTCTTCATCCTCAAAACCCATGTCCAAGGCCAATTTCCTGATCTTGATCAGGTGTTTTTCCGCCGCTTCCGCAATTTCAAAGTCCTTGGCCCCTTTGGCCGTGTAATCTTGCCAATTCAAACCCATAATAAGCCTCCCTTAGTATTGTGAATTGCCCACCTCGACCTGGTTGTGAAAAGGGCGGAAAACGAACAATCTTAAGGAATTGACTGCCCGCCGCGTCAGAACCAAGACGCAACCCCAACCCGGCCCCGAAGGGCGCCTGTTGAAACTCAAACCCAATAACGGTTAATTAATTAGCATGTTAGCACACCCGGCCTCTGATGTCAAGCCGCCAGGCAAGTCTTTCGCCTGGACCCCGCGCCAAGTGGATTTCGGGCGTTGACAGGGGGCCGCCCCTGGACTAAGATGCCACGAGGAAACCAGAAAGCGGGCTTCCGGCCGTTTTGTCTGGCCGCTTGGTTTATGACATTTAAAGAGTCCCTCTTTTCGGAAGCGGAAATTTTTCTGCCCGACGCGGCGGCTACTGCCGCCGCCGGCCGCGGCTTGGGCCTTCGGCTGGCTGAGGCCGCCCGATGCGGCGGCCTGCCCTCTTCCTTTATTATAACCTTGAGCGGCGGCCTGGGGGCCGGCAAGACCACCTTCTGCCAGGGTCTGGGTCTGGGCCTGGAGACGGAGGAGCCCGCGGCCATCGTCAGCCCCACCTTCACCCTGGCCAATGAATACCCGGGGCTGGTGGACATATTTCACCTGGACCTTTACCGCCTGGAATCGCCCCGGGAATTCTCGGAGGCCGGACTGGAAGACTACCTCGCCCGTCCCGGCCTGACCGTGGTGGAATGGCCCGAAAAAATGTCCCCAGGCTTCTGGCCGGCCGACCGTCTGGCCTTA
>JAITUX010000065.1 GCA_031286085.1 Candidatus Adiutrix sp.
TGAGTTATTTCGCCCACTATGTCCCCAGCCCCCTGCCCCAGGCCCGGAGCCTGGCGGCCAAGGGCCTGGTTGAACTTTCCGCCCGGGAGGTATTCCGCGACGACCCGGAGCGGGCCCTGGCGCCGGCGGCCCCTGGCCCGCCCCCGGAACTGACGGCCCAGCAGAGCCGGGCCCTGGCCGCCCTGGAGACCGCCCTGGCCGTCCCCGGCGGCGGACGGGAGTTTCTGCTCTTCGGCGTCACCGGCAGCGGCAAGACCGAAGTCTATTTGAGGGCCGCGGCCAAGGCCCTGGCCGCCGGCCGCGAAGTTTTGTGGCTGACCCCGGAAATCGGCCTGACCCTGGGCCTGGAAGGCCTGTTGAAAAGCCGCCTGGGCGGGGACCGGGTGGCGGTGCTCCATTCCGGCCTGTCGGCGGCCCAGCGGCATGACCAGTGGCGGCGCATCCGCCGGGGGCTGGCCCCGGTGGTCCTGGGGGCCCGGAGCGCCGTCTTCGCCCCCCTGGAAAACCTGGGCCTGGTGGTGGTGGACGAGGAGCACGACCTGGCCTACAAGCAGGACGACGGCCTGCGCTACCACGGCCGGGACCTGGCCCGCTGGCGGGCCAGCCAGGCTTCGGCCGTCCTGGTCCTGGGCTCGGCCACCCCGTCTTTCGAAAGCTACCAGGCGGCCTTAAGCGGCCGGCTGACCCTTCTGGAAATGAACGAGCGCCCGGGCGCGGCGGCCCTGCCCCGGGTGACCATCCTCGACCAGCGGGCGGAACCGGCCCGGGGCCGGCGGGCCCTGAGCCCGGCCCTGGGCCGGGCCTTGGCCGAAACCCTGGCCCGGGGCGAACAGGCCCTCCTGTTTCTCAACCGCCGGGGCCTGGCCAGCCTGCCCATGTGCCTCAAATGCGGCCAGGTCATGGAATGCCCCCACTGCAGCCGCTCCCTGACCCTCCACGGCCCCCAGTATCCGGAGACGGGCGAAGCCGGCCACGCCGCCCTGGGCCGGGAGGAAACCCTGGTCTGCCATGCCTGCGGCTATAGGGCCGATCCGCCCGCCGGCTGCCCGCACTGCCTGGCCCCCCTGGTCCGCTATTTCGGCGTGGGCACGGAACGGCTGTTGAAAATAGCTGTTGAAGCCTGCCCCCAGGCCCGGGGGGCCCGCCTGGACGCCGACTCCACCCGGCGCAAGGGCGGCCTGAAAAATGTCCTGGACGGCTTCGGCCGGGGCGAATTCAACCTCCTGGTGGGCACCCAGATGGCGGCCAAGGGCCACGATTTCCCCAACCTGACCCTGGTGGGGGTGGTGGACGCCGACCTGGGCCTTAACCTCCCGGATTTCCGGGCCGCGGAACGCACCTTTCAACTCCTGTCCCAGGTGGCCGGCCGGGCCGGCCGGGGCGCGGCCCCGGGGACGGTGCTCATCCAGACCCTCAACCCGCGCCACCATGTGCTTAAGGCCGCGGCCGCCCACGACTACCGGGCTTTCTTCCAAGCCGAGATAGAGGCGCGGCGCGAATTGGGCTACCCGCCCTTCAGCCGCCTGGCCCTCATCCGCTTCAGCGGCCCGGAAGCGGCGGAGGCGGAGGCCGCCGCCGCGGAGGCCGCCGAGCAAGGCCGCCGCCTGGCCGCCGAATCGGGCGCGCGTTTGGAAATCCTGGGTCCGGCCCCGGCCCCCCTGGCCCGCCTCAAGGAGCAATACCGCTTCCAGCTGCTCGTCCGGGGGGCCACGGCCGAAGCCCGCCGCCTCTTCCTGGCCGCCTGGCTGCCCCTCGCGGAAAAAGCGGCCCCGCCCGGCCTGAAACTGACGGCCGACATCGACCCCTATCATTTCCTCTAGCCTCCTCTCGCCGGCCGGCGATAGGAAATATTCGCTTGTCTTTTTTATCCATTTATGGTTGAATTATTGGCATAAATTGGAATGTTTCCTTCGTAACGTCCGTGCGCCCGGCCAGCTTTTTTTCGTTTCGCGGCCGTTGTCCGGGCCGAGCGCGGGCTGAATATCAGACATTTCAAGAAAGAGGAAGAAACCATGAAGCCCATGTTTAATTTGGCCGCGGCGCTTTTGGCCGGCCTCCTGTTTTTGTGCGGCCCGGCCCTGGCCGATGACCCGGCCTTGCGCAACAATCCGGCCCTGAACAACGGTCGGTCCTTGACCTACGATCAGACCCTGAGCCTCTATTCGGCCTCGGGCGGCGATTCGCCCGAGATCAACGGCTTCACCGTCGAGCCGCAGATAGGCACCTTGGGCGTCGGCCTGAACATCGGCTACCAGACCAACGACGTTTTCAGGGCCAGGATCAATTTGAACCATCTGCCCCTGACCACCAGCCGAACCATCAAGGACATTGACTTCAAGGCGAAATATGACAGCACCACCATCGGCCTTCTCGCGGACGTGCATCCCTTCAGCGGAAACTTCCGCCTGACCGGCGGTCTGTATCACGTTAACATGTCTGCCGATCTGACAGCCGAGTTCAAAGGTGACCGCAAGTATAAGATAGGCGACACTGAATATAGTAGTGACGAGCTTGACAGCGGGGAAGGCACGGTGGAATGGAAGCGCATCGCCCCCTACCTGGGTTTAGGCTTCAGTACCGGTGATGGGTTGAAGTCCTCCGGCTTCTTCTTCAGCGGCGACTTCGGCGCCCTGTTTTTCGGTGACCCCAAAGTGTCACTGAAGTTTGCCGACTCCGCCTACCAGGATCACCCCGAATTGGCCAATAATGTGCGCGACTACGAAACCAAGGCCGAAAAGGACATACATCGCTACCTCCCGGTCTGGCCGGTGCTGTCGCTGGGGTTTGGCTACCGTCACCTTTTTTAAGAAACCCGAAAAAAGCCGGGGCGGCCTATAACAACGCCGCCCCGGCTTTTTTCTGTTCATCCGTTTAGGCCAAGCCGGCTTTGAGTTCACCTTATGGTCCGCGCGTTTCCCGTGATGCTCAAAACCGCGGCCTGAAATAACTCATATCATGGAATGGTCAGGAGTTGCTCTTTCATGGCCTTCCGGCGCCCCGCCGGCTGTCTGGCGGGACGGTTGAGCGAAACGACCTTCCTCCCTCCTTCCCCCTGAATGGCCCGCAACGAAAGAGCATAGGCGGCGGGATTGCCGCCCGCCTCGGCATAGAGTTTTTTTCGTATGCGGTGTATTTCTTCAATCGGGTCCATGTCCGTCATATCAGTTCCTCCGGCGTGGCCATGATGGGTTCCTCATATCCGGCCCGGGTGACGGCCGTGCGAATCTTGGGCTTTTGGAAGGCATTATTGATATGGGTGCAATTCCAGGTCAATAAATAGGCAATGCCGTGGACCGCCGCCACGGCAATATGCAGGGCGTCAGCCGCCGCCGTCGCCGGAAGCGCCTTGTCGGCGATCAAGCGCTCATAAAGATTGATCACCTCGTCGTTGATATCCAATTCCGGCAATCCGCGAATGAGCAAAAGCCGCTGTTTCGCCGCTTCCGCGTCCCCTCGCTTTATTTCCGCGACCACGGCGGCTGAAATATACAAATTGAAGCGAGGCCCATGCCGTTGCCACCATTCACGCGTCACTTCCTGTTTGGCCAGCTTAACCACATCCCTGGTGAGACGGGCGGCCAGGAAACTTATGACCGACGTTTCAACGTAAACATTTTCTTTTTTAATCGTCATAATATGGCCTGTCATCGTCATTGTATCGCATGTGCGGCGGCAAACGCACCCCCGCCCATGAAAATATTTATACTACCAATTTCCCTTGAATCCGCCATCACTGGCTATGATTTGGCCTGTTATCCATTTCGCATAGACGCTGTGGAGAAAAAGCACTAAATCAGCGGTATCTTCCGGCGTCCCCCAACGGCCGGACGGGAACCTTTCCGCCACGGCTTCATAGGCTTCGCCGAAACAATAACCCGTGTCATTCGGTCCGGGGTTTATGCAATTCACCCGTATATTTCTATCCCCCAACAGGCGCGAGGCCTGGCGGCACAGGCAGATAACCGCTTCCTTTGATACGCAATAGGCGATTTCATTCACCATGGGACTTAAATACTGGCCGCTGGTGAAAAGTGTAATCGCATTATCTTTTGCGGCATCCGCCTGATTGACAAAAGACTGTATCATCATCATGGAAGCGCGGACATTTACAAGCAGATGAGAGTCTATGTGTTCAGACGTCCACTGACCGATTTCACCGTAAGTCGAATAGGCATGATTAAGAACCAGGCCGTCAAGCCGGCCCAATTTGGACGAAGCCTCCTCAACGACTTTTTCCGCGGTTCCCGGGATTTCCAAATCCGATGACGAAAGCGCGGTCACGTTCAATCCTTTATCGTTAAATTGCCTGGCCAATGATTCCGTACCGCCGGGTGCGGCGGATTCATGCCCAACCGCCAAATCATAATCGGAGTATCCATGTACAGCGACCGAGGCGCCGGCTTCCGCCAGACGCCTGGCCAGCGTCGCCCCAATGCCCAATGAACGGCTGACCCCGGTTATGAGGATTTTTTGACCGT
>JAITUX010000088.1 GCA_031286085.1 Candidatus Adiutrix sp.
CGCCGCCGGTAGGCTCTCCCGGCGGCGCTTTGGTGGCTGGTCGATAATTTCATGATATTTCTGTCGCCTCGGGCCGTACCGCTGAAATGGAATTTCCCCGGCGATTCGCGCTAACCAGGCCCGGGCCGCGGCCCGGCCGCCTTGAATCAGGCCTCGGATTTTTCCGGGGCCTCCCCGTCCTCCCCGGCCGGCGGGGCCGTCTCGGCCGGCGGGGCCTTTTCCGGCGCCTTCCGGGACGACTGGGCCACCCGCTTGGCGCGGTCCCCGGCCCCGCTCCCGGCCTTCCTGGGCTGGCCGCCGACCGCGGCCCGGGCCTGGCCGGCGCCGGTAAGTTCCAGTATCACCATGGGCGCGGCGTCGCCCGGGCGGAGCCCGGTCTTGGCCATGACGGTGAAGCCGGAGAGGCGGTCGGCAAAGCGGCCGCCGGCCTCGCCGAAGAGCTTGTCCAGGACCGTCCGCTTGGTGATGACGGCGGCGGCCCGGCGCAGGGCGCTCAAGTCGGCCTTGCCGGCCTTGGCCAGGGTTATCAGGCGGTCGGCCAGGGGCCGCAGGGCCTTGGCCTTGGAGAGGGTGGTCTTGATGCGTCCGTATTCAAACAGGCTGGTGACCATGTTGCGCAACATGGCGTCGCGGTGGCTGGCCGTGCGTCCGAGTTTCACGTTGGCTTTGCGGTGCCTCATGGCGTCATTCCTTCCTGGCCGGGGCGGCCGGGGGCACGAAGGAATCCACTTTCATGCCCAGGGACAGGCCCATTTCCGTCAGCACTTCCTTGATCTCGTTCAAGGACTTGCGGCCGAAGTTCTTGGTGCGCAGCATTTCCGATTCGCTGCGCTGGACCAGTTCGCCTATGTAGAATATGTTGGCGTTCTTAAGGCAGTTGGCCGAGCGGACGGACAGTTCCAGCTCGTCCACCGTGCGGTAGTAGTTGTCGTTCTGCGAGGTCCCGCCCGGCTCGTCCGAGGCGGCCGCCCCGGCGCCCGGCGCGTCTTCCTCGAAATTGATGAAGATGGTCAGCTGGTCCTTGAGTATCTTGGCCGCGTAGGCCACGGCGTCCTGGGGGGTGAGGCTGCCGTCGGTCCAGATTTCCAGGGTCAGCTTGTCGTAGTCGGTCTTTTGGCCCACCCGGGCGTTGGTGACCACGAAATTGACCTTGCGGACCGGCGAATAGAGGGCGTCGATGGGGATTTCCCCGATTATCTGTTCGTCGGTGGGGCTCTTTTCCGCCGGCACATAGCCCTTGCCCAGGGCCACGGCCATCTCCATTTTCAGGGCGCCGCCCCGGGCCAGGGTGGCGATGTGCTTGTCGCGGTTGAGCACCTCCACCTGGGCGTCGGTGATGATGTCGGCGGCGGTGACCTTGTGGGGGCCGACCGCCTCGATGCGGATGGTCCGGGGCTGGGCGGAGTGCAGTTTGAGGCGGACTTCCTTGAGGTTCAGGATGACGTCGGAAACGTCCTCCAGGACCCCGGGGATGGTGGTCAGCTCGTGCAGCACGCCTTCAATCTTGACCGATATGATGGCGGCGCCCTGGAGCGACGAGAGGAGGATGCGGCGCAAGGCGTTGCCCAGGGTCAGGCCGAAACCGCGCTCCAGGGGTTCGCAGACGAATTTGCCGTAGTTGGCGTTGCGGTCATAAAACTCGACTTCGACTTTTTTCGGCTTGATCAGGTCTTTCCAGTTTTTATCCATACCCTCTCCCAGGAAACGCTCCGGGCCAGGCCGCCGCCCACGCGGGCGGCGGGTTCGGGACTGGCTGCGGCCGGTCAAGATTCAGAGTTGGAAAACCGCCGGCCCCGGCCTGGCCGGCGGGACCGGCTGACGATTAAAAAAACCTCCGCCCGGGGCCGCGGAGCCCCCCCGCTGGCGGGCGCGGGGGCTTCAAAAAGGCCCCGGTCAGACGCGGCGGCGTTTGGGGGGGCGGCAGCCGTTATGGGGCACGGGGGTCACGTCGCGTATCAAGGTGACGTTGAACCCGGCGGACTGCAGGCCGCGCAGGGCCGATTCCCGGCCGCTGCCCGGCCCCTTGATATAGACTTCCACCGTCCGCAGGCCGTGTTCCATGGCCTTTTTGGCCGCGTCCTCCACCGCGGTCTGGGCCGCGTAGGGGGTGGACTTGCGGGAGCCCTTGAAGCCTTGGACGCCGGCGCTGGACCAGGCTATGGTGTTGCCCCGGGGGTCGGTGATGGTCACGATGGTGTTATTGAAAGTGGCCTGGATGTGGGCCACCCCGAAGGGGATGCTCTTTTTTTCCTTTTTCTTGCGGGTTTTGCGGACGGCCTTGTTGGCGGACATTATGAATACCCCTTCCTTGTCGAATCTTTACGGCGGGCCCGGGAACGACTATTTCTTCTTCTTGCCGACCACGCTCCGGCGGGGCCCCTTGCGGGTGCGGGCGTTGGTGTGGGTGCGCTGGCCCCGGGCCGGCAGGCCCCGGCGGTGCCGGAGGCCCCGGTAGCAGCCCAGGTCCATGAGGCGCTTGAGACTCATGGTCACTTCCCGCCTCAAGTCGCCCTCCACCTTGTATTCCGTGTCTATGACCCGGCGGATGCGGGAAACCTCGTCGTCGGTCAGGTTGTCGGCCTTGACGCCGAAATCCACCCCGGCCTTGCTCAAAATGCTCTGGGCGCTGGGCCGGCCGATGCCGTAAATATAGGTCAGGGCTATTTCAATGCGCTTCTGGCGGGGCAAATCAATGCCGGAAATCCTGGGCACCTGTCATCTCCTCCTGGAGGCGGGCGGCCCGGCGGCCGGGCCCTGTTATCTTAAGCCGGGGAAAAAGAGGCGGCCTTATGGCCGCCTCCGGCCCGGGCGGTCAGCCCTGGCGCTGCTTATGCTTGGGATTTTCACAGATGATCCGCACTTGGCCGAAGCGGCGGATTATTTTGCACTTCATGCACATTTTTTTCACTGAAGAACGGACTTTCACGGTCGGCCTCCCTCTCTCTCCCGCCCTGACCTCCGGCGGCCTTCAAATCATCAATATCCGGTTATTAATATCCAGGCCGCCGGGCGTTAGTCCTCAAGGGCGGCGAAAATTCTTCTGGTTATCTCCTCGACCTGGCCTTCCCCGTCCACGGCCTTCAGAAGCCCGTGCTCCCCATACCAGTGGATGAGGGGGCTGGTCTGCCGGTGGTAAACGTCCAGGCGGTTTTTTATGGTCTCCTCCCGGTCGTCGTCCCGCTGGTAGATTTCGCCCCCGCAGC